>CAUTOZ010000104.1:0-7350 GCA_963539635.1 uncultured Treponema sp. | reverse complement strand
TTATTGTGTCGCGCGGAAGCTCGAACTTTTTTGCCAGCGCGTATACGTCAATGTGAAAAAGCCGGCTATCGTCGAATGCAGATAATTCCGCGCTGATTTTGTCCGCCGCGTCCTGATTGTGCTCATAGTGTAAGCGTATTGTCATTTTTATCTCCTCGTCATGATATAAACGAAAAAGAGCCGCCTCCGCTGTGAGGTTACAGCCTTTTTTCGCCGCCAGAAAAAAATCCGCTCATGTTGACTGTACAAGCATTCGCGCACGTTTTGCCATCAGATAAAACGTGAAAAGGCAGTCACTCCGTTCTGTCGTTCAAATGCCGTTTTACCGCCCGATAAACTCTATTTAAACCAAGTTTTCGGAACGCAAACTTGCAGCGGACGGAAACGCAGTTAAATCTTTCAAACTTACGTTTTTCCCGTTCGCCCCGCCTCGTCCAACGCCCGCTATAAAATCAACTATTATGTTTGCATAAATCCGCAATAAGGCATTCGGCGCATTTTGGAGCGCGTGCGGTGCAGGTATAGCGTCCGTGCAGGATAAGCCAGTGGTGCGCGTGCTGCATATAGCGAGCAGGGATGCGTTTTATAAGGCTTTCTTCGACACTTTGCGGGTCGCTGCCTTCGGCAAGTCCGATTTTTGGGCAAATGCGCAAAAGATGCGTATCGACAGGCATTGTCGGTTCATGAAAGACAACGTTTAAGACGACGTTTGCAGTTTTGCGTCCCACGCCGGGCAGTTTCATCAAATCTGTGCGGTTTGCCGGCACTTCGGAAGCAAAATCGTCCGCAAGCATTTTACTCAATTCGATTATATGCTTGGCTTTCGTCCGGTACAGTCCGATTGAGCGGATATACGAAATGAGCGCTTCCTCGCCGAGTAAGAGCATTTTTTGCGGAGTGTCCGCGACTTTGTAGAGCGGCTCTGTCGCTTTGTTGACGCTTTTATCGGTTGCCTGCGCCGACAAAACGACGGAAACAAGGAGCGTATACGGATTTATCCATTTAAGTTCAGAGACGGGATTGGGATTTTGCGACTTAAAGCGTTCAAAAACTTCGGTAGTTTCGTTTTCCGTCAATAAAATCATGTTCGCTGTAAAACGGCTTTTGGTACTACGGTTGACTGGAGATGCTGCGTTTCCCGCCGCGTATCCAGTCAGCCTTGTTTATTGCACGGCTTTTAACAATTCCTGCACCTTGTCGGTCTGCTCCCACGGAAAATTTTCGCGTCCGAAATGTCCGTATGATGCCGTTTCTTCATAAATCGGGCGTTTTAAGTCCAGCGTCCGTATGATTCCCGAGGGGGTGCAATCAAAGACAGCTTTTACTGCATTCTGTAAACTGTTTGCAGGAATTGTGCCGGTTCCAAATGTGTCAATCATAATTGAGACGGGAAAGGGCACTCCGATTGCGTATGCAAGTTCGACTTCCGCGCGGTCGGCAAGATGTGCGGCGACAATGTTTTTTGCAATGTAGCGCGCCATATACGCCGCTGAACGGTCAACCTTGCTGGGGTCTTTGCCGCTGAACGCGCCGCCGCCGTGCCGTCCCATGCCGCCGTATGTGTCTACAATGATTTTCCGCCCCGTTAGTCCCGTATCTCCTTCGGGGCCGCCGGTTACAAAACGTCCAGTAGGATTGATAAAAAATTTTGTGTTTTTATCCAGCAGCCCCGTCGGCTCAAGCACCGGCTTTACAATTTGCTCGATAATCGTGTCTCTGATAACATCGTTCGTAACGTCAGGCGCGTGCTGGTGGGAAACAACAACCGTATCGATTCGAAGCGGTTTATGCCCCTCGTATTCAATTGTAATTTGACTTTTTGCGTCAGGCCTGAGCCACGCAATGGTTTTATTCTTGCGAAGAATGGACGCATTTTGTAAAATTTTATGCGCGTACATAATCGGCGCAGGCATAAGTTCGGGCGTTTCGTTGCAGGCAAAGCCGAACATCATGCCTTGATCTCCGGCGCCCTGCTGTCCTTCGTATTCTTTAAGTCCCTTGCCGACAACGCCTTGATTTATATCGGGCGACTGGCGGTGAATTTTGTTCATCACCGTCATTGTATTTCCGTTTAAGCCAAATTCCTCGTCCGTATAGCCTACAGCGCACGCGATTTTGCGCGCAATTTTTTCCGCATCGATTACAGTCGTGCTTTTTGTATTTATTTCTCCGCCGACCAAAACAAAATTCGATGTCGCAAAGGTTTCGCAGGCAACATGACTGTCCAAGTCGTTTTTGAGACATTCGTCAAGAATTGCGTCTGAAATTCGGTCGCAGAGTTTATCGGGGTGTCCCTCTCCAACAGATTCCGATGTAAAAAGATATTTTTCGATGTGCATTCTATTCTCCCGGATGTGCGTAAATCACAAAAATATAAAAAAATATGAATTCTTGTATACCAAACCTTTTTTTTATACTATAGTATTTACCATAAATAGGCAACGTATTTGATACGTTTACATAATGAAAGTACTCTAGGAGGAATGCGATGTCGCTTAAAAAAACATTTTCTAAGGATAAGAAAACTTGCAGCGTTACCTTTACCGTTTCAGCGGAAGCCGCGCAGGGAGCTAAGAAAGTCAATCTTGCAGGCGATTTTAACAGTTGGAGCAGTACGGACACGCCGCTTAAGCGAGGAAAAGACGGTTCATTCTCCATTAAATTGGATTTGGATGCGGATAGAGAATATCAATTCAGGTATTTGCTTGACGGATATAAGTGGGAAAATGACTGGAAAGCCGATAAATATATTCCGGCGCCGTACTCCAATGCCGATAACTCTGTTGTTGTAACAAAAGCGGAAAAATAACTGCCGCTTTGATTTTGAAAAGGCTTTTACCGCCGCTGCGCGATAAAAGCCTTTTTTATTCGTGCGAGGGTAATCCCCGATACTTCTTGCGTCGGGGGACGTTGATTTACCAGTAAGCCGACGGGAAAGTCGCCGTACCCGTAAGCGAGCGGATTACGCTGTGTGCGGTATGTATTTGCTTTATCTATTTATAAAAGTTATTTCTGCACTGCCAAGTTTGTTTCGTTTACGGCAAACTTGCTCATTTTATGTAAATTTGAATACAGTGCGCTGCTAAAGGAATGTATACATCAATTAAAAAATACGGCTGCTGTAAAACCGCTGACTTTGGAAACGGGCTTATGCCGTTCTGCTCAATTGCTTGCTGATGACCAGGCTCATACCGGAGCAACAGGGCGCACGGGAAGCGACGGTTCCAACCTATCTGCCCGCATCAGCGGTACGGAACATGGGGAAGCCGCTGCGGCGAAAACTGTACGTACGGCAGCATTACGGCGCGGGAAATTGTTGTTCAACTTTTAATTGACGACGGAGTGCCGTCTCGAGGGCACCGAAAAAATATCCTGCACCAGGACTTTAAAAAGATCTGTATCAGCTTTAACAAAATCGGAAAAGCGCCGTATGGAGCCGTTACGGTCATGGACTTTGCCGAAAGTTATACGTCAAAATGACTGCAATCTGATGGAAAATATGTTTTTACGCGATTTTGCCGCAGATTCGCTGCAGTTGCCGTGTTTTATTTTGCCGCCTCTCGCCGCAAACAGAACTTATCAAATCTCTTGCCGACTGAAAACTGCGGAAATCCCAGCGCACGCCGCCAACCCTTGAGTAAACACGCGTCTGTCTCCGTTCACGCCATGTAAAGATTTTCCGGTCCAAAGGCCGCAGCAAGTTTGCCGCCGCGGGCAGAAAGAATCAAATGCAGTAAACCTGCTTGATAATCTCCGTTTCGGAGCAGGTCTTGTACAGCATCACACAGAAAACGCAAACGAGGTTTGCTTTCTTGACCATATTTTATTTTAACTGCGCAATAGCGTGCTGTTCTTGTATTGACATACCAGGGGAGGGGGTAGATATAATTCAGCCGCTCGGCAGTTATTCGAGCAGAGGAAAACTTATTCCGCTCCACGGAACGACGTAAACGTTTTCAGCAAAAAATCAACGCATTGCATGGCAAAACATGCAAAAGGAGAATGATATGAAGCCTGCAGATAATAACTCTAATATGCAGAACAAAAACAAAGGAACACCAGGAACCAATAAGCAATACGATAAAAATCAAGGCAACCGCGAAAAGGCCACAAAGCGGCGGGAGCGTAAAACGTTGCCGCCGCTTTTTAGTCTTTGCGTCCCCAAATATTATTCCAACGTACAGCGAATACGCATAAGTTCAAGCGTTCCATCAAGCGTTACGGTTTCGTGCGGCGCGGCGGCGACAATGCTTTCTTTTTCAAGCGAAATGGTTTTGCCGCCTGCTGCCGCTGTCCCTGAGCCGGAGACGACGAACAAAAGTTCCGGACGGTGCGCACTGTCTGCCTCTTCCGCTCGTACGTCCGTTTTGCCGCGCACGGAAAGCGTTTCAAGCGAAAAATAGCGGCACTCAAAACGTCCTGAAAACGGTTTTTCAATGTGGATAACGCCGTCTTTCAGAGCGCTTAAGCCTTTTTCAACGTGGAGTTCGCGCGGACGCCCCCAGTCGTAGAGGCGGTAGGTTATGTCAGAGGACTGCTGCACTTCAAGGAGACGAATGCCGCCGCCGATGGCGTGGACGGTGCCTGCGGGAATAAAAACAAAGTCGCCTTTGCAGACGGGAACGATGTTTAAGTAGTCCTCAAGGCGGTTTTCTTGTATCGCCTCCCGCAATTCTTTGCGGCTGCACCCGTTTTTTAGTCCGCAGATAAGACTTGCGCCTTCCGCAGCGTCCAAAATGTACCAGCATTCTGTTTTGCCGCGGCTTCCCTCTCCCTCAAGCAAAATCGCAGCCTTATCGTCGGGGTGGAGTTGAACGCTTAACCGCTCGTCGGCTTGAATAACTTTGACAAGCAGCGGAAAATCCTTTCCAAACGCGGCGGTAAAATCTTTTTGGCTCGCGCCCTTGTACGCAGAGATAATCCAATATTCACAGCCCCAGATTTTTTCAAAGAAAAGCGGTTTCGGCGCAATCATTTATTTTTCCCAGAGTTGTTCAGGGTAATAGCCCGACTCGATTTTCGCCGCAATTTCCTTTTTGACGGTTTCGCGGTCTTCAGGATAGGTCATGCCGAACCATTTTTCTTTTGATGTAAAGAATTTTACCGTCCCTCGCCCTTCACGGATGATTTTACCGGCGGCAACGGGGAGCAGGGCTTCCGCTTTAGGCGAAGCGGCGTTCGCCGTAATAAAGTCCGTCCAATATTCGGAGAATGTTTCAAAAGCGTTTAAGCCGAATCCAAAGAAATTCATGCTGACCCATTCATCTCCAGTCAAGGGAGCAAGCGTACCGTCCATGTCGCTGACGATTTTTCCGTCCGCGTCATAATAGATTTTTAAGTTTTCTTCTATTGAATTCAAGTTTCCGTCTTTTACTGTACAAACGCCGCGCGAAACGGAGCCGCTTTTGCTCATCGTGTTGCCAAGCGTGTAGCCGACCATTGCGTGCGCGCTGCAATTCTCCGCGGCGGAAGAAAGATATGCGCCCATCGTTGAAAAGGCGTCCCTGCCGTAATAGTCATCGGAATTGATGACGGCAAAAGGGGACTTGACCGCTTCTCGTGCGCAAAGGACTGCATGGGCGGTGCCCCACGGTTTTTCACGACCGGCAGAGGCGCTGCGCTGTTCGGGAGTCAAGAAGCTTTCTTTGGACTGAAATACATATTCAGCATCGAAATTACGCGCCACGCGGTCAAAAAGCCGTGCGCGGAAGTCATCTTCGATGTCTTTTCTGATGATATAGACCGCGCGGGAAAATCCGCTTTTCATCGCGTCGTAAGTTGCGTAGTCCAAAAGGCATTCGCCGTGCCGCCCGACGGCATCAATTTGTTTCACGCCGCCGTAGCGGCTTCCCATTCCGGCGGCAAGAACTAACAGTGTCGGTTTCATTCGTTCCCCCGTGTTCTTACTGCGCCGTTACAGTTTCAAGGGCAAGAATTATCATGTCTTTAAAAGTCTTTTGACGCTCTTCTGCAGTCGTTTGCTCGCCGGTCAAAATATTGTCGCTGACGGTCAAAATGGCAAGCGCATTCCGATGAAACTTTGCGGCAAGCGTGTACAATTCCGCCGCTTCCATTTCCATGCCGAGCACACCGTATTCCGCCCATTTTTTCCAGTTTTCATTATCGTCATAGAATAAATCGCTTGAAGCAACCGGCCCGACAAAAGTTTTGATTCCGAGTTCAGCCGACTTGGTATACGCTTTGTGCAGAAGCGGGAATGTCGCTGACGGCGCAAAGTGCAGGGAGCCGAAGCGCTGAGAAATCAAACTTGAATCGGAGCAGGCGGCATTTGCAAGAATTGTGTCTCGGACTTTTACGTCGGCATTAATTGCGCCGCAGGTTCCGATTCGGACAGCGGTCTCGACACCGTAAAATTTAAACAGTTCCGTCGCATAAATCGAAAATGACGGCTGCCCCATTCCCGTTCCCTGCACGGATACTTTCTTTCCTTTATACGTGCCGGTAAAGCCGAACATTCCGCGGACTTCGTTGTAGCAGACCGCATTTTCCAAAAAGTTTTCAGCAATAAATTTCGCCCTCAGCGGATCTCCGGGCAGTAAGACGGCAGAAGCAACCGCGCCGTCGGCGGCATTGATATGTGTACTCATGGAATGGATTATAGCACACAATTTTAAAAAAGTATGGGCGAAAAAATTGGAGATGGGGAATTATTAGGAATGCGGAGTTCGTAATGCGTAGGGCGTCAATTACGCATTACGAATTGGAAATTTGTCTGTGCTTGAAACGGATAGCCGGTTACTAACTTAGTCTGCGCCCCAAAATGCAAAAAGTTTTATTTGACAACGGATATTTCAAGGTTTATTCTGGTGCGCATACCAATTTTAGGAGTAAATTATGGTAAAAATGCTGAAAAAGCTGCTTGCTGCGGCAGTTGTTTCTCTTTTTGTGTGTGCGGTTGTCGCTGCCGCAGGCCCAAAAGTGCCGTATACGCACGAGGGCTTTACGACGTGGGAACGCGATACGCAAAAAAAGGTCAACTGGGTAACGGTCGATGACATTCGGAAAAGCCTTGAAGGCATGCCGCCGATGACGGTCAGTTTTGACATTGACGACACCACTTTGGTTTCAAGTCCGGTTTTCTATTACGGCAAGAATAAATATTCGCCGGATTCCAATGACTACCTCAAAAATCAGGCGTTCTGGGACTTTGCCTCAAAAGGAGCCGACGCCTACTCGATTCCGAAAGCGTCCGCGCGCGCCCTCATCGATATGCATCAAGAACGCGGCGATCAAGTCATTTTTATTACGGGACGCACGGGCCCGAAAGGCTATAAATGGGACAAACTCGACAAATGCGGCGAAATTATCCGTGATACATTTGGAATCAAA
>CAUTOZ010000103.1:0-7398 GCA_963539635.1 uncultured Treponema sp. | reverse complement strand
TGTAAGGGGAACTCTCCCCTTAAAAACATCTACAGAGGAGTTGTCTATGAAGACGAATCTTTTTGACAAGAAAGCGCTCGCTTTCTTTGGCACAGCGGCAGTTTTGCTTGCCGCAGTATTTACAGCCGGCTGCAAAGCGGATGTAAACGACGGCGGTTCAAAATCGGACTATGCTACCGTCCCATTTGGAGAAAACGGTAAAGACCTTAAAGAATACCTGCAAAAACTGCCTGACGGCTCGACCGTGCACAAAATCGAAGTAACCGCTCTCAAAAAAGAGGACTTAATAGGATCCGGCGACGCAGGGCCGCTCGGAAAAATACTGAAAGACAACTCGACTAAAAAGGTTGCGCTTAAGTTACCCAAAACAATAGACGGCCTCACTGATATGAGCGCCTGCTTTTACGGCTGTACAAACCTCGTCCAGGCTCCCGAGATTCCAGCAACTGTTACAAATATGAATTCATGCTTTAAAGGCTGTACAGGTCTTACCCAAGTTCCCGAGTTTCCAGCCGCCGTTACGGATATGAGTTATTGTTTTGCCAACTGCACAGGTCTCACCCAGGCTCCCAAGATTCCTGCCGCTGTTACAAATATGAGATTCTGCTTTTACCAGTGCACAAATCTTATCCAGGCTCCCGCAATTCCTGGCACTGTTACAAATATGAATAGCTGCTTTTACCAATGCACAGGTCTCACCCAGGCTCCGCAGCTTTCAGCCGTCGTTACAAATATGGGTTCCTGCTTTTTCGGCTGTACGAGCCTTACACAGACTACTGCGATTCCTGCTGATGTTACAAATATGGGCTTCTGCTTTTATGACTGCAGCAAGATTACGACTGTCACGCTCAAGTGCAGTTATGTTGCAAATAAATTTAACAGTGCTTTTATGGGTTGCACAGGTCTGAAAGCAGACAGTATAAAGGTGCCGTCAGCTCATCTGTCAACATATACAACCAATGCTGACAAAATGGGAACCACAGCAGAAAAGTTTGCTGCAGAATAAACAATAACAACCTGCAAATAAGATTGCAGCCGCCGTTTGGCATTCCTTCCAAGCGGCGGCTGTTTTTGTATAGCGCGCAAAGCGATGGATGGAAAACAGCGGACGGCGGTGAGCGGTTACTACGTAGTTTATGGATTTTGCGGTGCGCCGCTCACCCACGTTTTTCCGGACGGCAAAACGTGCATTAGAACGGAGTTTGGAAGACGGAATGGAGTTCCCGTCCGCACGAGTTTATCCACACTCCTTGCGGAGCATGGATAAACTTGCAGAAAAATGGACTTCGGCGCTGAGCGGCAAAACTCGCCCTTAACACCGTTTTATACACGTTTGCTGTGTGCAAACTTGTAGCCGACAGAAAATCCAGCAAAATATTTTAAAACCAGTTGTTTCTGTCGGCGGCGGACAGCAAACTAAATTGTATTCTGTAAAATCCGTTCAATCTGTCCGCCCAGCCTCGCAGTCTATCACTTCCTTTTGTCCGGTAATGGGATTTAAAAACTCAAGTTTTACGGCAGTAAAGCGCAGCGGCTCGACGGCACTTGTGCAGTCAGCATGGTAAAGCCTGTCGCCTCTAATCGGAAAACCGCACCATGCGCAGTGGCAGCGCACTTGATGGCGAAAGCCCTGCGTAAGGGTACATTCAAGTTCCGCGTTTGCCTCCGAGAACGAAAGAAGTCTGACACGTGTCGTATACGCCTTTTTTTGCCCTAGTTTTTTTACGGCAGCTTTGCCGGATAATTCCGTTACGGGACGCACTGCTTTGCCCCCCGCGCCGTAAGTGCGGAAAAAGGACGTAATATCCGCCGCGCCGCGCTGTATACAGTCAGCAAAATTTGCCGGTGCCGGAGGAAACCCTCCGAGAGCGGCCGCATTGTCAGGCTTGACGGTACAAGAGGCGCGGTACGTTTTTATAAATCCGCCTTTTGTTTGCAGGTCTTGCATAAAATCATACGCGTTCTGCGTTGCCGCCGCCATCAAAAGCCCCTCCGTCTCCGTATCGATTCGGTGGAGCAGCCCGCATTCAATTTCGTTTTTACCGCGCACACTGTGTAATTCCGGAAAAAGCGCCGCCATAAAAGAAAAGGCGTCATTTCCGATGCGGCTTTTCAGCGGAGCCGACGGCAATCCGGCAGGCTTATACGCAACGACGAACGGAAAATCCTTTGCAGGGGCGCGGACAATTATTATTTTTTGCATTTCGGGCGCACCCGCGGCATTTCTTCCCGCGCATATCGTTTTCGTAATAGTTTTACCGTTTCGTAAAAGCGCTTTGGGATTGGAGCGCGGAATCTTCGGTATTTTGAATCGGGGGTAAGGCGGACAATCATCTGCCGCGCGTGAAGCAGCAACGGCGTATCGGAAAAAAGCGCATCTGGCTTTCCGTACAATGCGTCGCCCACAATCGGGCAGCCGAGATAGCGCATATGAACGCGGATTTGATGAGTGCGCCCTGTCTTTATGCGCACGCGGATTATCGAATAATCTCCGTAACAGGCGACGCAGTGATAGAGCGTACGAGAAAACTTGCCTTCGTCAGTCTCCGTCGCCGCTTTAAAGCGTTTCCGGTTTTTCATATCGCGGACAATCTGCGTGCGGACATCTCCGGCAGAAGCAGGCGGTCTCCCTTTGACGATGCAGACATATTCTTTTTGAATGAGCCGCTCTTTAAATTGCCGGCACAGCCATTCTTCCGTTTCCCGCGTTTTTGCGCACACGATGACGCCTGACGTATCCTTATCAAGCCGATGAACTATTCCGGGACGCCGCCGCTGCAAAATATCGTTCGCTCGTCCCTCTTTGATTTGCACGACTTTTTCGCGCCCCCACCGATATAAAAGCGCATTGACTAACGTTCCCGTCCAGTTGCCCGCCGCAGGATGCACAACCATTCCCTGCCGCTTATTGACTATCGTTACGTTTTCATCTTCATAAATGACTGCAAGCGGAATATCCTCCGGCTCGATATTTTCAGGGATTTCGTCTTCCCACAAAATGTCGATGATGTCATTTGCGCTGACCTTTGCCGAAAGTTTTGCATTTTTTCCGTTCAGGAGAATTTCCTGCGCCGAAGCCTTTAAATGCGAACGGCTCATACCATGAGGAAGGGCGGCGACATAGTGGTCAAGGCGCAGATTCCCGTCAAAGTCAGCAGGAATTCTTATGCACAGAGAGGGCATCAGCGTTCTTCCGGAAAAATATCTAAGTTTTCAAGCGTTTTTTGAGCGTCAAAAGCCTCGCTCGGAAACGCACTGTCCTTATTCGGTTTAAAATCGGGGGCTGTCTCAATTTTAATCGCTTCCGGGTCTTCGGATACCGGCGTGATTTTTATCGGCCCTGTCTGCTGCGCTTTAAGCCGCTTTCGGGCTCGGTTCCGCTTAACCGTGTGGACGATAAAATCCGTCAGTCCAATCCCCGCGCTGATACCGAGCGACGTGAATATGATTGCAATTTGTTCGTCGGTGGTGTACGCGTTGGCGTCTGAAGATTTTGCAAATGGGTTAGGAAAATAATTGGAGTCGAAATTATGCGAAGCGTATTTGCCGATTGAATAGCCGAGCGTTACGTTGAATGTAACAAAAGGAATTGCGCCGAGCGTAATAATTTCCGCGCGCCGCACGTCTTTTAAGACCGGATGAAATTCATTTTTGCCGTACGGCTCCGGCGGAAAGTCCTCCGCAAACAGGAATTGAGACGCGCACAAAAGACACAGAGCCGCAAAAAAAAGCGAAAAATGCGTTTTCATTGCAAAGCCCCGTTTGTGTACGCGCGTTCACCAAAAATCGCAGTGCCGATTCGTACCTGCGTGGAGCCTTCTTCAATCGCGATTTTGTAGTCGCCTGTCATGCCCATCGAAAGCGTTTCCAATCGAAAGTGCGGAAACAGAGCGGCAAGGCGTTCTTTTGCATGCCGCAGCGCGGAAAAAGAAGCGCGAATGCGTTTTTCATCATCGGTAAACGGCGCCATCGTCATAAAACCTGCCGGAATGACGTGAGGTGCGCTTCCGGACGCAATATACGTTAAGGCGTTTTCAAGCGCGTCCGTGTCGGGAAAGCCCGATTTTGAATCTTCGCCCGTGTGCAGTTCAAGCAAAACGGGCAGCGTCTTGTCTATTTTTGCCGCTTGTTTTTCGATTTCCGCGATAAGTTCCAGCCGGTCAATGGACTCTATGCAGTCGGCAATTTCAACGGCTTTTTTTACCTTGTTCATCTGGAGTTGACCGATTATGTGCAGTTTGACGTTCGGATAGATTTTTTTTACTTCGGAAAACTTTGCTGCCGCTTCTTGTACACGGTTTTCCCCAAATGCGAGAACGCCCGCACCTGCCGCTTCAAGTACGTCCTGCACCGAATGGAATTTGCTTACCGCAAGTAAATGCACGGAATTTTCACTGCGGCCGGAAAGCTGTTCTGCTCTTCGAATACCGTCCAGCACTATTTTTAAATTGTCCGCAATGTCTGTCATGCCGGCAGTATATCGGTATTCAAATGGTCGGACAACTCTAAGAGTTTTTCAAGCGGCAGCCGCTCTGCGCGCGTCATCGACTCGATGCCGGATGCTTGCAGCGCGGAAAATGCCGTGTCCGCATTGCCGGTAAAACGAGTAAGATTGTTATAAACGGTTTTACGCCGCGCAGAAAAAAGGGCTCGCTGCATTTTTATAAAGCGCTCAGGATTTTTACAGCGCGGAAAATCCGCCTTTTTTTCCATGACGACTGAGCGGGATGCAACATTCGGGCGCGGCCAAAAATTACCGCCGGCAAGGTCAAGAACGGGTTTTACATCGTACGCCCATTGGCACAAAACCGAAAACGACGAGTAGTCCGCGCTTCCGGCTTTGGCGCACATACGTTCGGCAACTTCTTTTTGAACGGTAAAAACGGCTTTCTCGAATCGGACTCCTTTTTCAATCGTATCCGCAATAAACGCCGCTGCAATATTATATGGAAGATTTCCAAAAACCCGCTTAGGGATTCCTTTTGATTTGACTTCACCTTTCCACGTTTTCAGTACGTCGCCTTCAACAATCTTAAAATTGTCTCCGGTATTTTCAAAAAACTCCCGTAAAATGAGGGCAAAACCGCGGTCGATTTCAAAAACCGTCAGCGCCGCGCCCTTTTTGAGTAATTCCGCGGTCATCGCGCCAAGTCCCGGTCCGATTTCCCATGCTGTCATTCCATCTTCGAGCGCCAAAGAGTCCGCGAGCGTCTGCCGCGCACGCTCATTTACCAAAAAATTCTGCCCGAATTTTTTTTGCATTGCCATTCCTCGCTCTTCCAAAAAATTTTTGAGCGCAGCAGGTGAATTATAGTCGATTTTTTGCATAGTCATTTGCCTTTCCGTTTTGTTTTCCCGCGAGGGGACTAAAATCGCCTCCAAAATAGCATAAAGCGCAAAAATTAGCACCGGCGTCGAAAAAGGCGGCTTTTCTGCCGGCGGGAAGAACTGGTTTTGAAAGACTTGATTGATTTGCTGTCAACTCCAAGTTTATGCAGGCAAACTTACGGAAAACGGTATTTTGGACGAGATTCAGCAGGCGCAAACTGCGTGCAGCTTTCAAATACCGTTTTCCACTGTCCGCCAACTACTTTTTTTATTTTTTTTCCTTGCCGTTCATCTCGGAATATGTCATTCTGACGCCGCTTATGGAAAACATCATTGTGTACACGGACGGCGGATGTTCGGGAAATCCCGGAACAGGCGGCTGGGGAGCGGTTATTATTGCCGACGGAAAGGTGCGGCAGTTGAGCGGCGGCGAAAAGTTTACGACGAACAACCGCATGGAATTGACGGCGGCAATTGCCGTTTTGTCGCTCATTGCATCGGATGCGGCGTTGAAAACGCGGCGCGTTATTGTGAATATCGATAGTCAATATGTTAAAAACGGAATTACGACATGGATAAAATCGTGGAAAGCAAAAGGCTGGCTGACTGCGGACAAAAAGCCTGTCAAAAATCAGGATTTGTGGCAAAAACTCGACGAAGTAAGCGCGAACCTTGACGTAAGCTGGAACTGGGTCAAGGGACATGCAGGAATCGAATACAATGAACTGTGCGACAGCCTCTGCAAGATGGAAATGGCAAAATTTCGGTAAACGCACGGGTGGATGACAAACCGAGGAGGACGGAGGTTCCTGTAACGCTTTTAGATTTCATTCCCTGTCTCCCAAAGAAAATTACAACGCGTAAGATTTAGGACTCGCAGCCCTGTTCGATGTCGTCTAACAGGGCGTATTTTTCAGGGATGATTCTCTTATTGACCAGACGATGAACTTTCGTTTTTACATCGCCGGTTTCCTCATATCGTTTTTTCCAGTCAATAATTGTACTGATATTTACTTTGCTTTGCCGCTATCTGTGTCAATGACTGTCCTTCTTGTGCGCATATTCAAGTGCTCGCAGTCTTAAATCTCTTTTATACGGTATTAGCATATGTATAAAGATTTTTACTTGGATTTTAAGGCAATCAGCTATAAAGAATGCATTGAGAGGCTATGGCAGAGGAATGCTAAAGTATAAATTAGTAATTTGTAGTTGGTAATGTGTAATGAATAATTGTGCCGTCGCCGAAGAGGTGTACTTTCCGATGGCGGTTTTTATGGGGCGGCCCTGCCAAATAAAAACGCGGATTTTCCTGCGAAAAGAAAGTGCCTAAAAATTGCATATAGTGCAAGTGTTTTAGACTTTAAATTCGCCCATAGCATTATACGTTCCTGTCCGCGGTGCCGTATATTTTGCTCTATCGGCGGCCCCATATTGCAATGTTCTCGTTCGGAGACGGTGTAGAATACTTGGCCGTTCTTTATTATTTTCAAGGTTTCAAGTATCAATTGCATATCAAGCGGAAACAATGTTTCCCGCCTCAGTTCCTTATACGTCCATCCCTTTTTAACCAGCACATGATGCTGAACCACTATCGTTCCTCCGTCTACGTTCTTGCCGAATTCCTATATCGAACCTCCTACAACCGTATTGCCAAAACGTATCGCCTATTTTTCGGCCTCTCTCCCGCGGCGTCTTGGAAAAAGCGGCAGGTGGCAGCAGAATGCATATTTGACCTTTGAATGGGCTTTCGTGTTAATGAAATAAATTAGTTCGGAAACTTCAGTTTTGGAACTTGGGACTGTGAAATACGATGTTCACAATTATGCGGTTTATGCAATTGTGAAGTCGCTGACCTCCTTACTCCGTTTGTGTCGAACATGTCGAATGATGACTATGAGCCGTAATTATTGCACCGATTCCGTTCGGAATATCTGCTTCTCAATTTATCGTCATCGATTATCATAGGCCGAGGCGTATCACAATATACGGCTTTCTTTCGTCTGTGGCAATGTTGACCATCATCATATAATCTAAACCACGGCTTGCGCATGAGCGAACATAATTTTTAAT
>CAUTOZ010000102.1:0-7507 GCA_963539635.1 uncultured Treponema sp. | reverse complement strand
GGTTAGAGCAGAGGACTCATAATCCTTTGGTCCAAGGTTCAAGTCCTTGATGGCCCAAAAAGCAGCACGCATAATAATGCGGAGGCTGCTTTTTTTATTTGTGCGGAGGGTTTAATCCCGCGACGGTTTGCGTCGTAATGAGGGGATTTACTCCGACGGCTCTCCATCTTATGAGAACAACATGCCCCGCTGCTCTCAGGCGAGGTTATTGATTGATTGTAATTTCAAGTTTTATCACGAAAATCGATGATTGTATTTACGGACTTTCGTAGAATTGCTCGACTAGAAATGCGCCGCGCGGACTGCAGCAAACGTATCAGACAGCGCTGCTGCTTCATACAGTCCGCCTTGCTCTATGCTGACCGTACGACTGAGCACAGAAAAAGCGGAAGTGCAGAAAAGAGTTTTGTCGAGCGTTGAGCACCGTTTTTAAGAGTCGGGAGTCTCACAACAACGAACGTCATGAGAAATCGTGTTGCGGCGCCGCTTGAAAAAACGTATTTTTTTAGGCAGCGTAATAAAGAACGAACATGATGACGCATATTTATGTTCTCTGATACGTTTGCACTCCCTTGCAAATAACGTTTTCACAAGTCTGCGATTGGCAAACTTGACAGGGACGGCAGACAGCAGATTCGTTATCTTCTTTTTTCATCCAGCCAACTGCCGGACAGCGTTTTTCCCTGATATTTTGCCGCTGGGCAAAATATCAAGAGGACGGGACACCGCTAAATCTGTCATACTCAATAATAAGCGTCCGCCGTTGACACAACCGCCCTCTCAAAGTTATTCTGTGCACGAACCTGCAGGACAGGGTGAAAAATCTTCCTTTAGTTATAGAAGACAAGTTGGCATTCACTCAGGGTCTCTGCGGAGCAAAATCCAACCGAAAACGAAAAACAGGTATTCAAATGGCTCAAAACGAAAAACTTCAAACGATTCGGCATAGTTGCGCGCACGTTATGGCGGAAGCCGTTCGCCGTATATATCCCGGTACAAAGATTGCGATAGGTCCTGCAATCGACAACGGTTTTTACTACGATTTTGATTTTCCGCCCGATGTAAAATTTTCCGAAGAGGATTTTCCTGCAGTAGAAAAGGAAATGCGCAAAATATTGGCGGGAAACCATGAGTTTATCTGCCGAGAAATTTCCAAATCTGAAGCGCTTGAACTTTTTAAGGATGAGCCGTACAAGGTCGAATTGATACATAATCTGCCGGACGGTGAAAAAATTACGTCGTACTCGCAGGATACGTTCACCGACCTTTGCCGCGGGCCTCATGTTGCGAGCACCAAAGAAATCAATGCGCAGGCGTTTAAACTCTACAAGGTTGCAGGCGCATATTGGCGCGGGGACTCAAGCCGCCCGATGCTGACGCGCGTGTATGCGCTCGCGTTTGAAAAGCCGAACGACTTAAAAGCCCATCTTACCATGCTTGAAGAAGCGGCGAAACGCGACCACAGAAAACTCGGGGGTGAAATGGATTTATTCCATCTTGATTCCGAAAATCCCGGACAGATTTTCTGGCACCCGAACGGCTGGTCAGTCTACACAACGCTGCAAGAATATATGCGCCGTAAACTCCGTGCCGACGGCTATCTTGAAGTCAACACTCCCGCCGTCATGCCGCGAACGCTATGGGAACGCTCCGGTCATTGGGGGCATTATCAGAAAAATATGCTTATCACGGAGAGTGAAAAGCGCATTTTTGCCATCAAACCGATGAATTGCCCTGGCGCAATCGAGATATTTAAGACTCGGACACGCTCATATAAAGATTTGCCAATGCGCCTTGCAGAATTCGGGCACTGTGTCCGCAACGAACCCGGCGGCACCCTGCACGGAATCATGCGTGTGCGCGGTTTTGTACAGGACGACGCGCATATTTTCTGTACGGAAGCTCAAATCGAAAGCGAAGTCGCAAAGTTTTGCCGTCTTCTGCTCGACGTATACAAGGATTTTGGATTCGATAAAAACCTGCTCGTAAAACTGAGTACAATGCCGGACGATCATGTAGGCGACGAAGAAACATGGCATCATGCGGAAAATGCACTTGCGGCTGCGTGTAAATCCGCTGGAATGCAGTACGAACTTCAGCCCAAAGAGGGGGCTTTCTACGGTCCAAAATTAGAGTTTACGCTCATTGACGCTCTTGGACGGCAGTGGCAGTGCGGAACTATTCAACTCGACTACCAGCTTCCCGGCTCGGAGCGTCTTGGTGCCGAATACATCGGAAGCGACAACAAAAAGCACCACCCTGTCATGCTCCACCGCGCGGTGCTCGGCTCTCTGGAACGTTTTTTAGGCATTCTTATCGAAAATTATTCCGGTGCGTTTCCTGCGTGGCTTCACTTTGAACAGGCGGCGGTCATCCCCGTTTCGGAGCGCTTCAACGATTATGCTCAGACTGTAACGGAAACGCTTTCCTCTGCCGGAATCAGAGCCGCCGCATATCTTTCCGATGAAAATATGCGCAGCAAGATAAAGTTCATCACCAAAGAGCATAAAACGCCCTACATTCTTGTTCTCGGCGAAAAAGAAGCGGCGGAACGCAGCGTTACCGTCCGCTTCCGTCAATCAAGCGGGCTGGAACAGCGCGCGTTTGCCGTAGAGGACTTTATCGCATACCTCGCGGAAAAAGTTTCAAAGCACGACACGAAAGACTGAAAATAATAGGGAGGGGTGATGGATAGTTGTCGGACGGTAAAAACAGTGTTTGAGCGGCACAATGAAGTTACCGCTCCGCAATTACCCTTTACTCATTGCCAATTATCAATTTTCTTCCTGTCTTTGTTCTCTCGCTGCAGGACGTACTGCTCGTCATGGCCGCGTGGGCATTTTATCGCGGGTGCGAGCGCGTCCTTTTACCGTCAAAAAACTCCTGCTTTCCGCTGATATCGTCGCTCTTTTGTGGAAGTCTTTAAGTTGAAAAATCGGGGATTTGCGAATATACTTTTGATACTACATTACATTTTAGAGGATTTTTATGGTTATTCTTACTCTTAACTGCGGATCTTCTTCCGCAAAGTATCAAGTCTATGATTGGGACGGCAAAGAAGTGCTTGCAAGCGGCGTTGTCGAGCGCGTGGGGCTTGAGGGTGCGGGGATTACGCACAATGCGAAAGGAGCGAAAACGCAGATTGTCAGTCCGTGTCCAACTCATCGGGAAGCGATTGAGCTGATTATGAAAGTCATTACGGACGAAAAAATCGGCGTTATTCAGGATATGAGCGTTATTGGCGCTGTCGGGCACCGCGTCCTGCACGGCGGAGATAAGTTTACAAAGTCGGTTATTATTACGCCGGAAGTCATCGAAACGTTCCGCAGCGTTCAGGATTTGGGACCCTTGCACATTCCTGCAAACCTTATGGGTATTGAGGCGGCGCAAAAAGTCCTGCCGAATGTTCCGCACTGCGCGGTTATGGATACGGCATGGCACCAGACGATGCCGGAAGTTTCCTTTATGTATGCCGTTCCGCGCGAATGGTATGAAAAATATCAGGCGCGGAAGTACGGCTTTCACGGGACATCGTTCCTTTATACGGCAAAGCGCGCTGCAGTCCTCCTGGGTAAGGATCCAAAGGATACGAATCTTATTATTTGCCACATCGGAAACGGTGCTTCGATTTGCGCGGTAAAAGATGGGCAGAGCTACGATACAACGATGGGCATTACGCCGCTTGACGGGCTTGTAATGGGGACTCGTTCCGGTTCTCTTGACCCGGCTTTGCCGTTTTACATTATGCGGAAAGCGGGCATGACAAAAGAAGAGATGGACGCGGCTCTCAACAAAAAAAGCGGACACATGGGCATTACAGGCAAGTTCAGCGACAGACGCGACATTCAAGAGGCGGCGGCGCAGGGAGATGAGCTTTCTGAGCTTGCGATAAACATGGAGACATACCGCATTAAAAAATATATCGGTTCGTATATGGCTGCGCTGGGGCGCGTTGACGCAATCGTCTTTACTGCGGGCGTCGGTGAGCGCTCTCCGTTGATTCGCGGACGTTCGCTGGCAGGTCTTGAGGAATTTGGAATCAAAATGGATTTGCAGAAAAACGTGTACAGTTCGACGGGTAATGCTGAAACCTGCATCAGCGCGGACGACAGTAAGATAAAGATTTTCGTCATTCCGACGGATGAAGAACTTGTTATGACGGAAGACGCGTACGCGCTTATGAAAGGCACGTATGACGTTCATACGAAGTTTACCTACAGTTTCCAGTCTCCTGACTATGTAAACAAGGCTCGTGAAGCCGGTTTAAAAGAGGAGTTGAAAAAGCACCCGCACATTGCAGATATTTTGGCAAAGAAGGCGTAAGGCTGACTTTGCCGCAGGACGGCGGGCGGTTGCGGGCGGCGCAGAATGAGGTGTGAAAAACACAACATAGTTGCCGCCCGCCTGAGTTTATCCACACCCTGCAAAGGTGCGGATAAACTTGCAGGATAACGGTATGAGGAACGTCGCGGCAGTGAGGACTCGGACAACTGCGCTGCCGTTTTTTATTGCCGCGTAAAATGCCGTGTTGTCTGTGCGTTACAGGCAGGACAAGGGGACTTTATAACGGGGACTGGTATGTCGGGAAATACGTTTGGAAGCATTTTTAGAGTCACGACATTCGGAGAAAGTCACGGAGAGGGGGTGGGCGCGGTTGTTGACGGCTGTCCTGCGGGGCTTAAAATCGATGTTCGGAAGATTCAAGATGCGCTTGATAAGCGAAAACCCGGCGGCACAGTCAACGGAATAACTTCGTCTGCCGTTACAAAACGCCGTGAAGCAGATAACGTTGAAATTTTGAGCGGTGTCTTTGACGGGAGGGCGCAAGGAACGCCGATTGCGCTTTTAATCCGCAATACGAATCAGCATTCAAGCGATTATGCGAACCTTGTACATACGTTCCGTCCGGGACACGCGGATTTTACATACGATGCAAAATACGGAACGCGCGATTATCGCGGCGGCGGGCGTTCTTCCGGCAGGGAGACTGCAGCCCGCGTTGCGGCAGGCGCAGTTGCAGCAATGATTTTGGAAGATGCGAGAATCTCCGTGCGCGCGTACACCGTAAAAGCTGCCGGAATACGCTGTTCAAAAATCGACCTTGACTGTATAGAGCAAAATGCGATGCGTGCACCGGATAACGAAGCGGCGGAGCTGATGCTTAAAAAAATCGCAGAGATTGCACAGCAAGGCGATTCATGCGGAGGAATTGTAGAATGCCGCGCAGACGGGGTTCCTGCGGGATTGGGAGAGCCGGTGTTCGAAAAATTGGATGCGGAGCTTGCAAAGGCTGTTATGTCAATCGGCGCGGTAAAGGGGATTGAGTTCGGCGCGGGATTTGCTGCGGCGGATATGACGGGGAGCGAAAATAATGACGCCATGCGCGCGGACGGCGGGCGGGCAGCGTTTGAGACGAATAATTCCGGCGGTATTTTGGGCGGTATTTCAAACGGAAACACGATTGTTTTTCGCGCGGCGGTAAAGCCGGTTCCGAGCATTTATAAAACGCAGCAAACAGTCAATAAAATTGACGGAAATTATGCAGACACCGATATTAAAATTGAAGGGCGGCACGATGTATGTCTTTGTCCGCGCATTGTTCCTGTAATCGAAGCGATGACTAATATCGTACTTGCCGATATGCTGCTTAAAAATCGTTCGGCGCGGGTGTAAAATTCATGTGCGCACGTGTCGTTCGTCATTCAATTATATAAAAGGCAGTATATTTTATGAAATCACAAAACAAATCTGAATCAAAAACGGCGCGCATTATAAAAGTAGGCGCGGCTCTCGTCTTTCTTGCGTATGCGGGGACTGTTGCGGTTCGGGCGTATGGGTTAAGGCGTGCAAAACCTTTGCCTTCTATGACGAAAACACAGAAAGCCGAGCTTAAAAGTATTTTGGATGCCGCATATCCCCAAAGAAACGCTGTAATTTCTCCGCTTCCGTATAAAACAAAAAAAGTTGACTTGAATATCGGAGCACGGAGCGCGATTCTTATCGAAGAAAAAACAGGTTCGATTCTTTATGAAAAGAATGCCGATGAAATTATCCCTCCGGCAAGTTTGACTAAAATCTTTGCGATGTACGTTGTGCTGGATGAAGTGCGGCGCGGCTCCATCGCCTTGAATGATATTGTTCCGCTTCCTAAAGAATGCTGGGCGTGTTATGTGCCTCCGCATTCGTCTCTGATGTTTTTAGGCAAAAATCAGCGCGTAACGGTGCAGGAACTGCTTACGGGGCTTGCGGTTTGTTCGGGCAACGATGCCGCGTATGCGCTCGCGTTTTACGTTTGCGGTTCGGTAAGCGGTTTTGTTGAGCGCATGAATGCAGCTGCCCGCGAAAACGGTTTGACTCACACTCATTTTGAAGAAGTTTCCGGCTACAGTGAACACAACACAACTACTGCGCGGGAGATGGCGGCATTTTCAAAAATCTATCTTGAGCGTTTTCCGGAATCGCTTTCGATGTTTCATTCAAGGCTTTCGTTTAAGTATCCTGAGGCTCACAATCTTGCGCCGGAAGATGAGAATAAACCGCGTGCACAAGATTGGTCTAAGGGGCTTCCTGAACATATAACGATGGGAATTTATCAGGAAAATACGAATCCGCTTTTGGGCACGCTTGAAGGGGCGGACGGACTTAAAACAGGCTATATCGATGAGAGCGGTTACAATCTTGTGCTTACGGTAAAGCGCGGAAATATGCGCATTATTTCCGTTACGCTTGGCGGGCAAGGAAATACGCTTTCTGCAGGGCAGGCAGGACGTGTGCGCGACGGGAATGCAGCCGCCTCCTTTGCGTACGGAGCGTTTTCGGTTTATGAAAATCCGCTTTTAATGCGTGCGTACCGAATTCCGGCGGCATTTGCAGATACGCAGCGGATAAATCTTGTGCCGGCTTTCGAGCAGAATGCACTGTGCGTTCCAAAATCTCTTGGGGCAGGAGGGACTAGAAATGCGGCAGGCGGCACGGAAGGATATGCGGAGCGGGGACAAGGAGGAGCGGCAGTTCAAGTTGAGGTGCGTCTGCCGAAACTCCTTAAAGGCGAAATGCGGGCAGGCACGGAATGCGGGGCTATAGAGTACGCGGTAAACGGCGTTGTCCTTCAAAGGGTGCCTTTGGTGTGCGAAAGGACTGTAAAGCGCGCGAATGCGTGGATATGCGCGGCGGATTTTGTAGTGCAGTGCGTGATACGCGGCAATTAGTTCTGCGTTTATGCTGACGATGCGGCGATGTCAAAAGGGGGGATGACTTTAAAAATCTCCTTATGTGCAGTCAAAATGGAGTTTTCCAAGTTGAGAGAGAAAATCCTCTGCGGTACAAAAAAAAGCGAAGAAATAAAAAAAATAAAAAAAGCGTTAAAAATCGGGAGAGATACTTGACAGGGAAAGGAGAAGTGTAGTAATATCACAATCACCGCGACGCAATAACAGCAAGTGCGGATAGTACAAAGCTCTTTGACAGACAAGGGAAGGAAAGAAAGGAACAAAAGAAATAAAGGTTC
>CAUTOZ010000101.1:0-7925 GCA_963539635.1 uncultured Treponema sp. | reverse complement strand
TCATAAAATCATATCAATGTATGCAAAGTGAATGACAACCCGTCAGATTTCAGACTCTATCGAAGACATTTACGGCTTTGATGTTTCTGAAGGCTTTATTCGTGCGTCGGGGTTATTGATTTCCGATGTCACAGACAAGATACTTGTGCAGATTGAAGAATGGTAGAACCGGCTGCTTGATGATGTTTAGCCGGTCACTTACATCGATGCCATCCACTATTTCAGTCGGAGACAACGGAGTGATTGTCAAAAAGCCGCTTATGGGCATCTCGAAAAACTCGCTTTTTGCGATTTTTTCGAGATTGCGACGAGTTGTAACTCGCTGGATTATCGCGAGTTACAACATCGCATTTTCAAAGTTACCTCTAAAAACTGTAGTTTTTAGAGGTTCCCTTATTTCATTCTTGGACTTACTTGTGACGGGCGTAAGGAAGCGCTGTCGCTTGCTGTAGGCGAACATGAGAGCGCTAAGTTCTGGCTGAGCGCCTGAATGAGCTTAAGAACCGTGGAGTGCAGGATGTTATGATTATCTGCGCTGACGGCCTTACCGGCATCAAAGAGGCCATCTCTGCAGCCTTCCCGAAAAGTGATTATCAGCGCTGTATGGTCACATGGTTCGCAACACGCTGAAATACGTTGCATCAAAAGACATGAAATCTTTTGCCGCCGATTTGAAGAGTATTTACAACGCTGCTTGCGAAGATGAAGGGCTGAAGGCGCGCGACCGGGTTGTTGAAAAATGGTCTGTCAAATATCCTGCCTCCATGAAACGCTGGATAAAAAACTGGGATGTTGTCGCGCCTATTTTTAAGTTCTCTCAGGATGTCCGGAAAATTATTTACGCCACGAATACGATTGAATGCCTGCATTCCAGTTACCGAAAACTGGAAGCGCCGGCGCAGTGTGTTCCCAAGCGACCGACTCTGCTGAAAGTTTTGTATCTTGCAACTTTTGAAGCAACAAAAAAGTGGACACAGCCGATTCATAACTGGGGACAGGCTTACGGCGAAATGTGAATAATGTATGAGGGCCGCCTGCCTATCTATAGAAAAAGACAACTGCACAGCAAGAAATCTGTCTTTAGTATTTAACTCTTGATAAAAAAATCAGCAGTATTTTATTTTCAAAAAAATAAACAGCAGCTGTCAGCTGCTCGAGGGATATACCTACATTAAAAGTTTTTATCGCAGCCTACTGAATTTACAAAAAGGACTTCACAGTCTCGCGGCAGAAAAATCGAGGTCTGCGGGTATTTTCCTGCAATGCTTTGTAAAATCTCTTTTTTGTGAAACGATACATTGTCCATAATGATGACATACTCTTTCAGTGAGTAGCGCAACAGTTCGTCTTCAACTATTTTTCAAACAGGGACGCTTTTATTGTTCCGTCGTACGTGTAGGGACAATCAATTCACCTTCACATTGTGCCGTAACAAGTCCAATTCGGGCATGGCGCTGACCGCTGATATGAATGTTAACGCGCTTTCCTCGTTTACGGCGTACATATCGGCGATACATCTGCGTCTGAATACCGGTTTCATCGATATATACGCGCTCTTCTTTGGGAATATCTTTGATATTTTCTAAATATGCCTCTACTTGTTCGAGGGCTTGCTCTTTGCAGAACGTGCCCTTTTTTTTCGCGTAATATCGAGTTTTCTCAGCCGATTCAGCACTAAAGATAAATGACAGCCGAAATATTCCGCAATTTCTTTGAGACAGGCGTCAGGGGTGCTTGGACATATTTGCAATTAAACCAGTTCGGAAACTTCTGTTTTGGAACAGGTTTCCTTTAAATGCAATGCTCTAAATCGTGCTATCTGTAGGATTTAGAACTCGCAGCCCTGTTCGATATTGTCGAACACACTCTGCCATTGGACAATACAACTCCCTCCCCCATAAAAGTGATGTCGGAAAACACGACTCCCCTGACGGCCCTGCTTATCAAGTATAAATTACTCATTTCGCTCCTTTCTTCGCTCAATGTTATCTGCCTCCTCCCCCAAAAAAAACTCCATTTACCTGTGAGCATATCCACAGTCCTTACGGAGTGTGGATATGCTCGGGTTGGCGGTAACTCCATCAAGTTTTTCAAATGTTTTTCTATACCGCCAACCATTCCCCTGTACAAAATCTTCCATGTTTCCAATAAACCGAAAATATGCTAGATTTTCGGAGGCGGTTTAGGAGCCGTGTTTCTATGAAAAAAATACTTGCGGCATCGGCGGACAAAAAATTTATAAAAACGGTTACGGACGCGGCAAAAAACTACGCGGATACATTCAGTGTGGCAGCGGCTCAGGATACACAGAGCGCGGCGGACATCATTTCATTCACCTTTCCTGAAATTAAAGTGCTCGATTACACGTCGAGCGCTATCGACTGTGCGCGGCTTATCGAAACAGTCCACAACGACGCATGGCTGCATTTCGGCGGCATTATTGCAGTCTGCACGGACGCACGGCAAGTTCGTCAAATAGAAGAATTAAAAGACACCAATATGTTGTCGATTCTAAAAAAATCTGAATTTGAACGGCATTTTCCGCGTCTTTTACGAATCCTTTATCAAAATCAGCAGTTTCTGTACACACGAGGATTGCAGGACGGCATCAGCGGCAGAGAATCAGGCAGTTTTATCTCAGGCAACGACCCGATGGATCTGCGCTTTTACACTAACTTTCTGGTCAGTTATCTGTACAACACAAATCGCATCTCCGAAGACGGATGCACTTCGCTGCAAATGACGCTCATGGAACTTTTGACGAATGCAGTCGAGCATGGCAATCTCGGAATCACCTTTGACGAAAAGTCGAAATGTATGGAAGAAGGCGGCGATATACTCGGCATGATTGCAAAGCGCGCTGCCGACCCCAAATACAAAAACCGTAAAGTTCATATTTCATATTTAATCCGCAATAAAATGTCGGCATTCCGAATACGGGACGACGGAGACGGTTTTGACTGGAAAAGCCGTATTTCAGCCGATTCAGGCGCCAATCTGCACGGACGCGGAATTTCGTTGAGCGCACATCTGGTCAAAAAACTTACCTACAATGAAAAAGGAAACGAAGTTACGTTCGCTATCGCAAACAGACGCAACGCAACGAACACTATTCCCGGGATCATGAAGCCTTTTGCAGCAATCGAATACAAGGACAAGCAGATTGTGTGCCGTGAAAATGAATTATCGAACGACCTTTTTTTTATTGTCGAGGGAATATTTGCAGTCTATGTTGGAGGAAAACTTGCGACAGTCCTTACGCCGAGCGATATGTTCATCGGTGAAATGGCGTTTTTGCTTAATGACCGGCGGACAGCGACCGTTGCTGCAGTCGGAAAATGTCGTCTTATCAAAGTCCCCAAAAATGCCTTTCTCCTGCTTATTCGGAAAAATCCCAACTACGGACTTTTTTTAAGCAAGATGCTCGCCCAGCGCCTCGCAACGCAGACGCAGTACGCCCTTTCCGAGCAGAATAAACTTGCAGCGCTTAAACGGAACTAAAAATTATATCGAACGTGCGGATGAACGAGAACGGCGGGAGGCAGAAAAATACGATTAAAGATGTACGCATTACCGCCTGCTCGTGCTTGCCGCACAAATAAATCGCGCAGATAGATAGTTTTTCCAGTCGGCACTTCCGGTAAAAAAAATTAATGTCTGCGTAAGAAAAATATATGGAAGACTTTTTCCAAGTCTCAATTTGAGGTGGTGCAATGAAAAAGAAAGGCGCAATTTTTGACATGGACGGCACGCTGCTTGATTCGATGGGAATGTGGTACGACATAGGGACGCGCTATCTTGCGGAGTGCGGCATACGAGCGCAGGCAGACTTGTCGGACATTCTCCTTGATTTAACGATGGAAGAATGCGCGGATTTTATCAAGCGCACCTACCTTCCGGCTCGTTCCGCTCAGGAAATTATTGCGGGAATGAACGCCGTCATTGCCGACGGCTACGCGCGCACGGTACAACTCAAAGCGGGCGCAAAAAATTTCCTTTATGCACTAAAAGCGCGCAATATAAAATGCGCCGTTGCCACCGCGACGGATAAACAACTGTGTCTGCCCGCGCTCAAGCGGCTGGGGATTTTAGCGCTTACGGACGTCGTTCTTACTTGCGGAGAACTAGGGACTGCAAAAACCGAACCGCTCATTTACCAAGAGGCGGCGCACGCGCTTTGCGTACCGGAAGCGGAAACCGTTGTCTTTGAAGACTTGCTTACGCCTATCCGCACTGCAGTTAACGCAGGATTTTGCACCGCAGCCGTCTATGACGATTTCAGCGCATCTTCGTGGCAGGAAATAAAACAGCTTACAAATATTCACGTGTACGACTACAAGGATTTTGATATGAGCATTTTTGCAGACTAAAAGGACGATAGAAAAACGACGTTTGCAAGAGTCAGCCCTTGTCTTCCCCGTCCTAAAAGAAAAGCATTCAGTCGTTTTTTAAATTCCGTATGCAGACTGCAAATATTTTTAGAAAATAATCGATTTGCGTACGTACTCGTTTTAAAAAGTCCGTATCAAGACGCGGCTTTGTTCCATCGGGGAAATGTAAAAAAAGATATTCGCGCACGTTGAGGCTGCGCTCGATTTCAAAAGCCGCACACGGTTCGGAAAGTGTGCGCTCTCCGGTAAAAATCGACTTGAGCGATTCAAGCGCGGCTTGTTCTTCCGTAAAATACGCAAGCAGCTGCTCTTTTTCCACAATATTGACGGAAAAGGCGCATTTCCCGTCAACAGGCTCTTGCAGGTCTGTCATATGCAGCGCCTCTTTGAGAGACAGGCGCGGCAGTCCCAAATCCAAGCCGCTTTTTCCTGCGTCAAAACAATTTTTTTCTTGACCGGAAAAATATGAGCGAAAAATCCGCGCGTAGTCCATAAGAATTGCCGCAGCGATAACGGTTTTTCCGTCCTTTCCAGTCAATTTTTGCGCGTCAGGCGTACACGCTGCACTAAGATTTTCAAGAGAGCGTATGCGGTTTATAAAACTGCGCTTTATCCGATCATGGAAACTGCCTCTGGCGTGCGTTTTTCCAAGCGAATAGGAAAAATCAAGTCCCGTAACGAAAATCGGTACTGCAGAAGAAGCGCGGAGGCGTAAAGCAAGGTAAACTGCGGAAAGTCCCACGGAGCCGAGCGGAGGAATGAGCGGGGGCAGCAGCGTTTTTTCACGGAGACGGCGAATAAAAGTGCGGTCTTCAAACTCTGTCGCGTAAAAGCAGGATTTTTTTGCCGCAAACGCTGCGCCGTTATAACACGACGAAAGCGAAAGGAAAGCATACGCGCATGCATTTTTGCAGCCAGCAAAGGCTCCGGCAATAACGCTCTGACTTTCTTCAGAAACAAGCGCGTCCGGCGCAATGCCTGCCTCCATAAATGCGGATAAGGCTGCGTCCGCCGCGAGAATAAAAAAAGTTTCCCGCAGGTGAGCATCTTCTGTGAGTTCTAACAACGTCTGTTCCAGTCCTTCTCCGGCACCGGCAGCCAAAATCGGTTTTTGAATGAGCGGCAGTGGAAGGGAAAATGCGGTTTTCGACAAATTCAAAAAGAAATTTCTACAGTACCGCCGCCCGAATTTGATAAGCGTCAATCTGTTTTTCCAAAATCTGCCGATTGAATCTTGCACTGCACAAAACAATTCCGAATAAAACGTCGAATGCAAAGAAACGCCTGCACTGAAATCCAAGCGGAGCATGCGCTTAAAAATGCCTGCCGTAACGCCGTAAAAGTTTTTTTCGCCGTAACGGTTTATTTTTTCCGGCAGAGAATACAAATCTCTGCGCGAAAGCAGAACAAAACCGCCGTTCTTCCGGCATTTAAACGCGCGCGACTGACTGTCCGCCAGCGCAAAAAGTTCTTCCTCCGCCTCGCAGCCGGCAAGCAGGCAGTTTTCCGGCAGCGCCGCCGCCAATGCCTCAACACCGTAGCACAGGCACGGGGAACAGCACAAAATCAGCGTGTCCGGCAAAATACGCGCATTTGAGACGGCGCGTAAAATTGCCGCTTTAGGATTGTATTTTGAATAGAGAAAGCGGCCTTTATATTTAACGGAAAAACCCTGTGCTGTTTCGACCAGACAGGGTTCGTTTTCTTGAGAGTGCGTCACGCGTTTGCCTAAAAGAGTTAGTTGTTCCGCATATATTTGTTGAAGACTTCCTGCACGTTATTTTCTAATTTAGGGCTCGCCATAAGAGCGGACTGTGCGGAGCGCGCATCGTAATTTTCAAACTCGGCGGAAAGCGCTTCATCGGGAGCCGGCTCATCTTCGGCAGGCGGAACGGCAGTATATTGAATGACGACAATGTTCTTCGCCATAACAAGCGGCTCTGAAACTTCGCCTAATTTCAGAGAAAATGCAGTTTTTAAGAATTTTTCGTCGGTCGAAGCCGTATACAGCCCCGGAATGCCCGTATCGAGCCGCGTAAGCACTGAAAGATTACCGTAATTTACCGGAAATGCGGGAACTTCAGTATCCGTAAGTCCAAACTGCGCGCAGGCGGCGGCAAAACTGTCTGCTTTTGCGACGGCGGCAAAGTCCTTTGCTTTTTGCATATAATAATCTTCTATTTTGCCGAACTCATATGAAATCAAATAATTGTAGACTGCCTTAACGACATCCTCATCTTCAAAATCCGGCTGGACGGCAACGGAATCTGTATGGAAAATCGAAAATCCTATCGACGTTTGTATAACGCCGCTCGTGCCGTCGGTTTCAAGTCCCGTAATTTTTGACAGTTCAGCGGGGTCGGAAAGGATTTTTTCAATCTGATAGCCGTAGTTGTTGCGGAGTTTGCCCGTTTCGTCGGAATACGCTTTTTGCGAATATGCGCCGACAGCATCTGTAAAGGTAATTTCTGAGTTGGAAAGCCGCTTTAAAAGCGCCGCCGCCTTTGCCTTGTCTTCGCAGGTGATGACGGAAAGGTCATATTTAACGAATTTTGCCGCGTTCGCCGCACCGTAGGCGGCTTTTTCTTCATCGGGATAGTCATTCATGTTGAATGCCGCCAAGTGAAAGGCGCGCCGATTTTCGTTCATGCTGCGGATAAAAGCGATTTCGTCTTTTGACGCTTTTAATCCATATGGGCGAAAAGATCCTATCGTCTCCGCGCTTCCGAATAACTCTTCTATATATCTGCTGATCGATTCCGTGTTGCCGAATAAGTCCTGCATATAGCGTGCAAAAATCAATTCATTTTCGCGGTTTTTCCGCAGTTCGCGCACACGTTCGGGGTCAGAACGCCGATATATTTTTTGCGAATAATTCCCGTTTTCATCAAGAAAATACGAGCGCATCGTCCGGTTGACAGCCCCCGTCGGAACACGGTAGCCGCTTTTTATAACCGCTTTTTCCGCCGCAAGCCGCGTTACCGTCCTGCTGAATGCCGAATCGAATATCATCGAATACATATCGCTGGAAAGTTCGCTTCCGTACCGTTGATATTCATTAACCATATTCGCAACGGCATCCGCCAAAATGCTTCCCTGTTCGTACCGAATCTCCGTTCCTGCATATTTTCCAAACGGCGGCAGTCGTTTTCCTCCTCTTCCAGCTGCAAATATGGGAACAAGCACAAAAACTGCCGCCGCAATAAGAAGAATAATTAACGAACCGATTGTATAGACGCTTCTTTTCATTTTAAATGACCCTTTGATTAGAAAATAAAACCGGCTTGAGCCGGTGAAAATCGTTGGATTTTAACATTTCAGAATATACCTGTCAATGAAACGCATTTTGAATACGAAAAGACTAGCGGCGGACGGGACACGTGCATCCGCTGAATATCTTTTTTCTGCCCCAACAAACTTCGTTGTCTCATCCAGCCTGCCTCTTCTGCCCGCGTGAGTTTTGCCGGTGCAAAACTCGCTGAAAACCGTGTTTTGTGGGAGTGCGGCTCTACATAAAAGGCACATTCGCGCAAC
>CAUTOZ010000100.1:0-8012 GCA_963539635.1 uncultured Treponema sp. | reverse complement strand
CTTGTAATGCAAAAAACAAATTTTCCGTATGAGATTCTAATTCATGACGACTGTTCAACAGATGGAACTACGGAAATTGTTAAAGAATATGCACAAAGATATCCGGATAAAATAGTTCCGTTGCTGGAAAACGAAAACCAATACTGGAAAGTTCCCAGTATATTGTTTTGTCTGCTGTTCCCCAAAGTGCGCGAAAAATATATTGCTTTTAATGACGGCGATGATTATTGGACAGATGAAAATAAATTACAAATGCAGATAGATTTTCTGGAAAAACATTCTGAATATGGAATGTGCTATACGACAGCAAAGAAATTCATCCAAACAAAAAATAAATTTACCCATGACCCGGCAGGAGAATTATTTATCGATTTTGTAGATTTATTGAAGCGAGGCAACAATATCCCAATACTGACCTGCGTAACACGGACGGAATTGGTACAAAAATATCTAAAAGAAATCAATCCGACATCTAAAAACTGGCTTGCGGATGATTATCCTCTGTTGCTTTGGCTCAGCAAAAACTCTCAAATTTATTTTTTTGATAGGATTACGGCTGTTTATAGGATATTGGAGAAATCAGCAAGCCATGATACGAACCCTGACAATACTTTTCACTTTGACAAGAGTATGTATAAAATACGAGAGCTTTATTCAAAACTCTCCGGTATAAAAATTGAAGATTTTAATGAAATAGGACTAAAAAGAGACTTGTATTTAAAACAACTCGTTAGAAAATATGATAAAAACTTAGCCGAAAAATTAGTTGCACTTATTGTTGAGAATGAAGCAACAAGCATAAAAAGGAATGTCAAAACCTTTATTTTAAAAAATAGGATACTGTTTTTTTCTATGTCCATCTAAAAGGCTACACAGTAGTATATTAGCCAGCGCAAATGACAAAAAAACAAGGCGACGTAAAAATCGTTACGCAGCGGCACGAAGAAACGCTGCCATCCCTACAGTTTTATCGCCTGTCCGCCTTCGATTTTGATTTTAAAGTCGCAGTCTTCAAGCGTGGAAAGGCGGTGCGCAATCGAAATAATGGTGATGTCTCCTTTGAGCTTTAAGATTGTGGAGGTAATGCTTTTTTCCGTCTCGTTGTCGAGGGCGCTTGTTGCTTCATCTAAGACGAGCACCGTCGGACTGGAATACAACGCACGCGCAATACCGATACGCTGTTTTTGCCCGCCGGAAAGCAGCGCGCCGCGCTCGCCAACGCGCGTATTTTCTTTTTTCGGCAGCGTTTCGATAAAATCGGAAAGTTCCGCCATTTTAAGAGAGGCTTGAATGCGCTCTTCGGACACTTCTTCTGCGGGAATGCCGAGCGCAATATTTTCGCGGATGGTGCCGTCAATCAAATAAATCGTCTGCGGAACGTAGGCGATGTTGCAAAGCCACGACGAAATATCATCGTAGATATTTTTTCCGTCAACGCAGATTGAACCGTTTTTCGGCGGCAACAGTCCGAGCAGAATATCGACGAAGGTTGTTTTTCCCGCTCCCGACGCGCCGACGATTCCGACAAAACTTCCTTTCGGTATTGCAAACGAAATGCCGGAAAAAACGTCTTTGTCCGTGTTCGGGTAAGCAAACCCCAAGTCCCGCACCGCAATTTCCGTATTAAACGGCATTTTTTCAGTCGAAATGCGGATGCGCTGTTGTTCGTCCTTGTCTTTTTCTTCTTTGATTGCAAGTAAATCATCGTAAATTTCATTAAACAGCGGCATATTAAACTTTATCGTGTTGAAGAGGCTGATGATTCTGTTGAGGCTCGGCATAAGGCGCACCGCTGCAAGCCCCAGCACGCCAAGCGACGGTACAATCGTCTCCGGCTCAACGCCCATCATAATTTTTGCGATGACGAGCAAAAGAATCCCGCCGACTCCAGTCAATTCGACAAGAATGCGCGGCATTTTGTCGATAAACATAAATTCCCGCATCGCATCAGAGTAGCGCGTATACGCTGCGGCAAACATTTTGCAAAAATAATTTTCTTTTTGCATGACTTTCGTCTCTTTTATTGAACCCAAGCCCTGCAAAAGCCATTTTGTATATTCTGCCATACACGTATTTTGAATTTCGCCCTGTTTGGTAATGCGCTTACGGAAATATTTGAGAATCAGCATGATGAGCGGCGCAATAACGCCGAGAGAAGCAAGCGCAATCACCCAGTCCATCACCAGCAGCATGAGCCAAATGATGAAGACCGTGATGAGTTCCGTTATTACCGAAAGCACGGAAACGAGAATATCCGCGAATATAATCCGCCCGCCGGTTGTGATGTTGCGCTGCAAAATCGAAGAATTGATATTGACGTGGTAGAGGTACGGTTTTTTGAGATAATACGAATACAGCCGCTCCGTGTAATCTTTTTGATTGTTGAGCGAAAAGCGCAAATGCAGTTTTGTCTGGATAATGACGGTCAGGTTTTTAATAAGATAGAAGACAATGAGTAAAAATGCACACAAAATGATGAACTGCGGATGCGTCTTTATGCCAAATCGCGCGACTGCATCGGCAATTTTTGCGTGAGCGTTGAGCCAGTTCGGTCGTCCAATAATGCCGATAAGCGGATAAATCGCCCCAATGCCGACTGCTTCAAACGCCGCTCCGATAAACATAAAGCAAATAAGAACGCTGCACATCCGCATTTGCTTGGGAGTAAGAATTTTAAATATTTTCAAAAAAGATTTCATGTAAGCACCGAAAATGTTATTTAACTCTTTTTTCCGACTGCAGCAAGATAGATTGAAAATTCTTCATTACCGTCAACGCCTAAAAGATTATCAAGCATTTCCTGATCGTAAATGCCGATTGCACAGACGCCTATATCAGCAGATTCTCCTGCAATATAAAGATTTTGGCAAACGTGTCCTGCATCTATGAGAATCTTTTTGTGCGCCTGTACATCGAATTTCCACTCGGAGCGGTACGGAATTGTCGTCCAAACGAATAAAGCGGCAGCTTTCTTTGCAAAATGCGGAACAAAAGGCTGCTCAAGCGTCATTTCATCCATAGTATTGGCTATATCGTCAAGCAATTTTACGCATACAAGCTTATGTTCCGGCACTATATAGCGGTAAATTCCTTTTGAAAGACCATCAACATTATTTACGAAAATATATGTTTCGAATGTATAAGTTGCACCTGCGGAAGGCACTGTACGTTTTGGAGTTCCATTAGACTCTTTTGCAGTAACGCCCTGAACCGCCCACAAAAGATATGACAGTTCCGTGAGCGTCAAAGCCTTTTGTGCATAAAGCCGAACACTCTTTCTGCCCGAAATTGCATCAAGTACGCTTTTAGTCTCCAAACCGCTGAAATCCGGTAAATCAATAAGTTCTAAATTTTCGTAGGATTTAAACGCATCCGGTTTAGGCAGATGTTTTTTTGCATCGGTTTGGATAGATTTCAGCATCTTAAAATCCGTCTTTAATAAATTTCTCTGCAATTCAAATCTTTCCATATTGGACTCCAAAAAAATGTCTTGTTATGAGATTATAGTGAAAAAGATGAGATTTGTCAGAATGAATAAATTAAGTTTTCAGCAATTTTGTAAGATAGCGTTTGGTAGTCGGAAAAATGAACGGATGCAGCCAAATAAAAAAAAGCGCCGTTTTCAAAATAAAAATCTTAAAACGGTTTGCGCCGTGTTTTCGGAAAAAATAAATTCGCGAGAGGTTGTAATTAATGGAAGAAAATGTTGTAAATACACGAACAGCATCCGGTGCGTCTTTTTTAGACGACGCTCCGTCCAAGTGAATTATCTCCGGACCGTCAATTAAAAGCCGCTTTTTCCCGTGCTGCATAAGCCGGTATTGCAAATCCGTTTCTTCGCAGTACATAAAATACTGCTCGTCGAAATACGCATATTCATCGTTTTTCAAAAAAAGATCGGCGCCGACAACGTCGTCAACTTCCCCCAAGAGTTTATTTGTCCGTTGTTCGGAATGGCAAATCGGGATTTGTTTCTTAAAAAGAATATTAAGGGTAAGCAGTTTATACGTCCCGTACAGTGCCCGAACCGTGTCCGCAACAACGGAATCGATTTGAGGAAAAGTGCCGTGCGAATGAATAATATGTCCGTCCATATCAAGCAGGTTTGCTCCCAGGGCGCCGAGAGTTTCTTTTTCTGGAGCATTTTCCCAATAATCAAAAAAGATTTTTACTGCGTTATTCAATAAGAGCGTGTCGCTGTTTAAGTAAAAAACGTATTTTCCTTTAGCAACGGCAAGAGCGCGGTTGTTTGCAGTCCCAAAGCCGAGATTGGCATTGTTTTCTATTAAGATAACTTGCGGAAAATCTCTGCGAATCATCTCTATGGAGCCGTCTTTTGAGCCGTTATCAGAGACGATAACTTCAAATTCAATGCCGGTTGTCTGTTCAAATACCGACTTGAGGCAGTTTTTTGTGATTTCGCACGTGTTATAATTTACGATGATTACGGAAACGTCCATGCTTTATTTTACCTTTTTTCATATTTCATACAGAGCCTTTAAGAACATTCTTAAAAGTTTCAAATGCCTTTTCCCACGTGAATTGTTTAATATATTCGTTTCCCGAATGGGCAAGTCTTATGCGGAGTTCATTGTCAGTGATGAGACGCAGAATGTTGTTTGCCAATGCTTCGGTATCAAAAACAGGCGAAAGTAAGGCAGTTTTGTTGTGAATTGCCATACAAGAAAAGCCGCCGTTATCCGTACATGCAACTGCGCATCCGCATATCATCGCTTCGCCAACGGTTAAACCGAATCCTTCCACCTTGCTTGCAGCAACAAAAATTGCCGCATTATTATAAATGGCATTATGAAGCGCTTTAGACGGCTGGCGGTGATAGGTGTACCAATTAGGTAAATTAGCTGGCAATTCAGGAACGCCGAACATCGTAACGTGCAGTTCCGGTATACGCTGTTTTACGAGTTCCAACGCTTTCATCGCGTCTTCACAACGCTTCCGATCATCTTTATGGTACAGCATGGCAATTTCATACTGACAGCGGTCTTCGATCGGCGTTGAAAGACTAAAATAGCCAAAGTCAAAACCATTAGGAATGAGTTCTGCCTTTTCGCCGGTAGATTCAATGCGCTCTTTGAGCCACGGAGCAATCGTTATTTTTGTCATCGGAAAACGGTATGTCGCATAAACGGCGTCTTCGGAAATATTCCATGCTTCAAAATCTTGAATGAAATACAATTTATTTGCATTCGGGGCGGAGCGCACCGCGTTCAGTTCCATCGCCGTTTCTACGGCAGTCGCAATAATTTTTGCGTCTTTATAATCCCGCAAAGAAAAATCGGAAATTGTAAAAACAAAGAGTTTTTTTATGCCGTCTTCCAGCGGAAACCATTCCCCCGCCCTGTATTGCTTCCTAAAATTCCGGTAAAAAAATCCGATCTTCTGTTTCAACCGCCGGAGCGGATTTTTGACATCCTGCGTAAAAGTACCTCGTACGTGCGGATAGCAAATCGTTACATTCCAGCCATCGCGGTAAAAACGGCTTGCATATTCATAGACCACTTTATACCCGCCGACCGGCGTTTCGTCCCGCCACGGTAAAAGAAAAACGATTTTATTTTGTTTTGACAGCATACGTGCGCATCCTATATATTGAATTTCAAACCGGTTTGCAAAATAAAATTATGGATATTTTCAACATCCTGCTTAATATCATAATACGGATTTATTTTCCAATTCCAGCCGAACGAGCCGAAAACTGACAATGCAGACGTTATAAAATACGTTGATGAGCCGACAACTTCAATGTCCGCCTTATACCATTGATTTTCATTTGCAACACGCCAATACATAAAAGTGTTGTCGGGGTTGCTTCTGGCAATTTTCAAGGAACTTACGCCTTTCGGATAGTAGACGATGAGTTTTAACGTCTGAGCATTTCCGCCGGTTCCTAAATAAGAGCCAATATACTGTCCTCCAGTAGTAAGCCCTTGCGGAATTTGATGATGCATATTAAATGCATACTTTGCTTTTGCTGATATTTTATTTCTCGGCTCTTCAAAATCAGAATACTCAAATATGATTTCTCCTTTTAACTGCGGCGCAAAAGGTAAATTGACAGTTTTCTTTACGCCGCAGGTATAAACCAGTGAGTCGAACGGATAGCGTGAAAGCCCTTTGATAAATCCGCCTTGCAGAAAATCATCAATGCCGACTTCCGCATATAATTCAATCCCGGCTTTTGGATAAACCCAATCAAACCCGAAAGACATTTTTTGATCTTCGCCCGCATTTTTTTCTCCAATATGCGTATTATTTTCGAGTGGAACAACATATTGCATATTTTCAAGTTTCCATTTTACAAGGCAGATACGGTTTGCAAATACTGTTAATCCGATGTGCGGAGCCGCATACGCAAAGGTAAAACCGTGAATCATATTGTGGTCATTGGAAGAATCATTATCAAAATATTTTGATTCGCTTAAATAACCCGTCCAAATCCGCGCTTCAACATCGCCGACATACCACCCTACTTTCGGAATATGAATAGAAGTCCGCCGCAGCCCCAAATCTAGTTTGGGGTAATTTGCTGCATTATTCGAATGCAGCACAGGATTTAAATACGCAGGGCCAAGCCATATACTCTGTGTTCCAAATCCTACGGTAAGCGTTTTCCACGTATAGCGGATTTCGGTGTCGCCCCAATCGAATGTAAAAAACGGCTTATTGCCGAAACGCTGCGGGGCATCAATGCCGCTGTTATTATTTGCATAATTATAGCCCCAAAAATAGCCGTATTCATTGACATAGGCTGACGGCAATATATCAAATGCCATGTTCTGCGAAAAACTTATCTGCGGTTTGAGCGTCGTTTCAAGGCCATAGGCTTCAAAACGTGCGCCGGCGGAAAGGCTGGTATTGTAACCGCGCCCTTGCCAGAGTGCACTATCGTTTTGGCCGTAGGGAGCGGCGGTGTTAAAGCTGTTATACCAATCGGGGCCGTAGATTTTCCATGAAAGTTTTTTGTTTCCCTTGATGAATCGGCGTTTGCCCAAATAATTATTTTGCCAGACGTGCGGCAGCGCAGATGTTTCTTCGGTAATTGTGCCATCTTCGTTTTCAGTCCGCACGGTTTCTTCCATTATAGTCCAGTCGGAATCGCTTAACGTGCGGTAATTCAAATACGGTCGCTTTGTAATTCCTTGCAAGGAAAGAAAGTCGTAATATTCCTCTTCCGTTGATTTTAAAGATTCCTGTGGAAACAGCGCCGCCGCTGCAAACAAAGTCCATATCAAGATAATTGAATATTTTATAGAATGCTTCATGCGCCGGATTTTAGAATAATCATGCGCTGTTGTAAACCGGCAGCCTGTCCATCGGCATTCTTTCCCGTCGATAAATCCCAACTTGAATGAGTCGTTCGGGAGTTCGGTAACGCCGAAAATGAGATTTCTGCAAGCACTCAAAGAGAAATGCAGGCTTCACAGATATTTTTGGCTGTACAATAAGGAAGTTCAATATGCACTTTACTGGACACAGCGGTGATATAAATATCCAGCACGGTCTCATATGCAAGATTGTTTTTATATTCTTCCGGGTCAGACGATTTTAGCGCTTCACGCAAGTTATTTGCAAGTCCAGCAACGAACGGTGCAGCAGTTTTTTCATAAGCGACTTCGCAGATATTTGCAAGTTCCGTCCGATCCAGTCCCGTGTTGATTTCATTCCATTCGCAATGATTGAGATTATCAATTTCAAACGGAGATTGCAGCAGATTTCTGAAAAACGTATTGACGCTATTGTACGCATCCGGCGTATACTCCGACAGACCGCCCGCTTCAGGCACAACCAGGTAACTCAGATTTTTATACGGCTTTGCGCTCTCAGGCAGTTTGCCGATTATAAATCCGTCCGCATCACGCTCCAGCATATTTTCCCTTAGCCCCTTATATTATTTAAAAATAAAAAAGTCCGGCAGCAACCTACGTTCCCGACAAGGGTCAGTATCATCGGCGTAAGAGAGCTTGACTTCCGTGTTCGGGATGGGAACGGGT
>CAUTOZ010000099.1:0-8183 GCA_963539635.1 uncultured Treponema sp. | reverse complement strand
TGCTTTATCAGCGCACGATATTTTAAAGGAATTCTCATGCCTTCCGTAAGATGCTCAACGGGAAGTCCTGAAACAATCGGAACTGAGTCTCCTGCCGCTTTACGTTCGGGGAATAGTACACCATTTTCGTCTATTTGCACAGCCACGCTGCGTCCTTCGGCGTTCAAAAATGTCATCGCAACGCTTTTACGCTCTTTTATATCGATATAGATTTTATCGGGAAAGACTTTGCGCACGGAAACGCTGTCTACCGAAGGCAGACTTGCGATAATCGAAACGGCCGTATCCGCGTTAAAGGCAAACCAATTTTTTGCATTCATCGGGCGCAGTAAGTCTACAATTTCTTCCGGCGTAAAAGTCTGTGCACCAGAAACCGACACTTTGGGACTGTCTGTACTTGGACGAACGAACGTATAAAAAATGAGTTCAAGCATTGACAAGACAATCAAAATAAAAAAAATGATTTTTATCCGCTTGATAAACGAGTCGTTTTTTTTCGGTTTTTCAGATTCTGCTTTTTCAAAATACGCGAATTCCTCGCCGCTCATAAAATCTTCCGCTCTTAAACTGAAATCACTCATAAACATCAACCTCTCTATACGCATTTTCTTCTATAATATTGTCTTGCGCCTCATTATCGGAACGGATACGGGAGGCATTGAGAATAAAGCCGCACATACACAGCGTACTGATAATCGATGAACCGCCGAGCGAAAAAAAAGGCAGAGGAATGCCCGTTGACGGAAGTGCGCCGCAGACTACTGCGCAGTTTACGAGAGACTGCGCGCTTATCATCATGACAAACCCGAATGCGGCATAGGAAGCAAAACGGTTTTTGCAGGAAAACGCGCTTTTAAAACCGCGCCACGCAAAAATACCGAGCGCGGCAAAGTACACCGCAATGCCGGAAAGCCCCATTGCTTCCGCCCAGCCTGCAAAAATGTAGTCCGCCTGCACTTCGGGAATGCGGCTGCTTTGGACAAGTCCCGTTCCAATGCCGTTTCCGAGTAAGCCGCCTGCGCTTATTGCTCGTTTCGCCGCAATGCTTTGGTAGTTAAACGTGTGCAAGCCCTCGTCCGGCTTTAAGAATGCGATAATCCGGTCGATTCGGTACTGCTCCGACGTAATAAAGATGAATAAAAATGGAATTGCCATGAGCATGACAACGAACACCCAGCGGATTTTTACGCCTGCCGCCGCGAACATCGAAAAACAGACGCAAAAAATGAATACGGAAGTCGAAAGATCTTTTTGCGCAAGGACAAAGACGATAAAAACGAGCATGACAAGAACGCTCGGAAAAAGAGAGCGCTCTTCGGGGTCAGTTATCGCCGCTTGTTTGTCAAAAATGTTTGCAAGAAACAGTACCAGCGTGAATTTTACAAATTCCGACGGCTGGAGCGTAAACGAAAAGGGCATACGAAGCCAGCGGCGCGCGCCGTTTTTTTCAATCGAAATGCCCGGCACAAAGGTCAGAATGCACAAAACGAGCGTCGCAAGAACAAAAACGGGTAAAAGCCTGCGGATAACTTCGATTTTAAGCGAGGCAAGCAGCAAAAAGCCTGCAAGCCCTACAAGCGCGGAAATACTTTGCCGCCGGATAAAATAAAACGAATCGTGGAAAATACGTTCGGCATAATTTTGCGAGCAAAAATACAGCGTAAAAAGCCCAAGTCCTGCTAAAAGCACAACGGAAGCGGCAAAACTAAAGTCGCTTTTGTTGTAATTTTCAAGCGAGCGCTCGGCGTAAAAACCGTAGTTACTCATCGCTCATCTCCGCAGGATTTTTCTTCAATCAAGGGAAGGACGCGCTCAAGCGCAATTCCCCGCGACGCTTTAAGCAAAATGACGGAACCGCTATCCGCGCACTCAAGTACATGCTTGGAAAGCTGCACTATTGCGCTGTCAGATGCAGAAGCAATGTAAAAAGCGTTTACGCCGCCTTCCGCACACGCAGCAGAATATGCCGCCTGCATTTCAGTCCCGACAAAAAACACCGCAGAAGGTTTTAGGCGCGCGACAATTTCTCCAATTTTTATATGTTCGGCTTCGGAGGCGCCTCCGAGTTCAAGCATATCGCCGAGCACGCAGATTTTTTTTGCCGCTGAAAGAGAAGCGGCAAAGTCAAGTGCGCCGCGCATCGATTCGGGGTTCGCGTTATAGCAGTCCTTTATGACGGTAACAGAGGCGCCGTTTTTAAGGCGCATGGAAAGCGGCTCCATACGCCCCGCAATTTTTGAAAGTCCTTCAAGACCGTCTTTAATTTCTACCGGCGAAAGTCCGAGCGTTTTTGCAAGGGCGATGGCAGCAAGTGCGTTCCGAAAATTGTATACGCCCGGCAAAGGCAAATGAACGGAAACACCGTCAACTTCAAACAGCGTGCCGGAAAGTCCTGTATCGCGCACAAAATGAACGCCGCTTATCGATTCATCAATACGTTCTCCGTATTTGACAACCGTACCGCGCACATTTTGCGCTAAGAAGTCTGCAAAATCGTCTTCAGCCGGCACAAACGCCGCTCCGTCTTTTGCAATATAGTCAAAAATCTTTCGTTTTTCGGCGGCGATATTTTCTCTGCTGCCTAAAATGCCGATATGCGCCGTCCCGATATTCGTGATGGCGGCATAGCGCGGCTTTAGCACGGCTGCAATTTCACCGATTTCGTTGACGCGGTTCATGCCGAGTTCAAAAACGCCCGCCTCGTGCTCCGGACGAATCTGAAATACAGAAAGCGGCAGTCCCGTCTCCGAATTAAAATTTCCTTGACTTGCAGCAACCTTGTATTTCCGGCTCAAAACGGAAACAAGCATTTCTTTTGTCGTCGTTTTACCGCTTGAGCCGGTAACGCCGATTTTTATGAGCGCAGGGAATTTTTCTGCATAGTGCATGGCCGCGTTTTGCAGCGCGCGCAGGGTATTTTCCACGACGATAAATGCCGTCCCCGAATGCGTTTTCGCGCTCTCCGCGTATTTTTTCACATTCGCTTTATATTCGGAAGCCGCAACGAAGATTACGGTTGCGCCTTTTTCAATCGCCTGTCCGATATAAGCGTGGCCGTCTTGTTTTTCGCCGATGAGCGGTATAAAAAGACTACCTGCAAAGACGGCGCGGCTGTCGGTTATAACGGAAGAACAGATAAAAGAGCCGGAAAACCCGTCAAGAAGCGTGCCGTTTACGGCGTGTATGAGTTCTTCCTGCGTCATCAGATTTTGGTTTTCGCCGCTCATCGTTTATCTCCGTTCATTTCAATGCGCACGATGTCACCGGATTCGGCTTTGTGCATACCGAGTTCTTCCGACGCGATTTTTTCTATTCGATCGGAACCGGAAAGCAGACTAATATCGCTGACGAGGCGTTTGTTTTGCTCGATAAGTTCTTCCTGTTTACGCTCAAGCGCCGTAACTTCGTTATACAAATCGGCGTAGCGTTTGGTTTGAACGCCGTACGCAGCAAGGAGGAGGGGTATAAAAAGCGCCAAAAGAATGACGAGCGATTGACGCATAGTGTTTTTAACATCTTCCTTATCCATTAAAATCCCTCCACACCTGCAAGACGAAAATCGCTTGCATCGCGTATTTTTTTTATCACGCGGAGTTTTGCGCTCCGCGACGGCGGGTTTTGCCGTACTTCATCTTCACCCGCTTCACGAGGTTTTTTCGTAATTGCCGACGCGCACGGACTTCCGCCGCATTTGCATGAGGCACATTCCTGCGGACAGACGCAATTTTTTGTAAGATTGCGAAAATAATTTTTTACAATCCGGTCTTCAAGCGAATGAAACGTTATAACGCCTATCTTTCCGCCGATTTCAAGCGTATTAAACGCAGCGTGCAAGGCGGACGGCAGACGATTTAATTCGCCGTTGACGGCAATACGGAGCGCCTGAAACGTGCGCGTTGCCGGATGAATCGGCGCAAAACGGTACGCAGAGGGCACCGAATCGTAAATAATGTCTGCAAGCGCTTTTGCAGACTCGATTTTTCCACTCTGCCGCGCACAAACAACTGCGCGCGCAATCCTCCGGCTCAATTTTTCTTCGCCGTAGCGGTAAATCAAGTCCGAAAGCGCTTTTTCGCTCATTTTATTCACAATGTCGGACGCAGACTCTCCGCCGTCCTCTGGGTTTAAGCGCATATCCAGTCCCTCGTCATACCGAAAGGAAAAGCCGCGTTTGGCTCGTTCATAGTGAAAGACTGAAATACCGAGGTCGAACAAAATAATATGCGGTTTGGGAAGCGATGACGGATAGTTTTGGTAAAAATCGTTAAACCAGCCGGAGAAAAACTGCATCCGTCCACCGAATTCAGAAAGCCGCTCTTTTGCCCGCTCTTGAATAGTGCGGTCGGCATCGACGCCGATGACCGAAAGCGACGGAAAGCGGGATAAAAACGCCGACGAATGCCCGCCCTCACCGAGCGTAGAATCAACCATAAACGCTGTTTTTTCAAATGGTTCGCCTACAGCCGACAACAGCGAAAGGCATTCTTCCAAAAGAACGGGCGTATGAATAATCTCCACTTTCTAAACTCCATGCAGACTAAAAACAAATCGTCTTCAATTCTTCCGCCGCCTGCAAAAAAGAGTCGTCGGTTTTCTCCAAATACGCGTTATACGCTGCCGCGTCCCAAAGTTCTAAATACTTGTACACGCCGAGTATCACGCACTCTTTTGAAAGCCGTGCATACTCGCGGAGGCTTTGCGGAATGGAAATGCGCCCCGATTTATCAAATTCGAGCGGCTGCGCAGGCCCGATAAAACGGCGGAGCACCAGCAAATTCCGCGCATTAAACGGGGATGCGGACTCCATTAAACGGGAAGAAAGCCGCTCCCACTCTTCCGGCGTAAAAAGCCACAGGCAGCGATCCATCCCCTGCGTAATCCAGATAACATCGCCTGCTACGCACGTGCGTAGTTTGGCAGGAAGCATAATCCGCCCCTTTTCATCTAGATTGTTATCGTACTTACCCGTCAGCAAAGTCAATCCACTACCTGCCACTTTCTACCACATTTTCCCACGTGCCGCATATTTTAGACTAAAAAAAACTAATGTCAACATAAAACACCCCCGAAAATGCACGAATCCCCATATCATGCCGAAGAGATGCGATATAAGATTGTTGCTCATAAAGGGAAACGGCAAACATAAAAGCGAAAAGGCACTGGGCAAGAAGAATGGATAAACGGAATTTGACAGAGTTTACGGGATTTTCATCCACGGCAAGTTTGCGGACGAAAAACATGTAAAGAGGGGGATTGGCAGAAAGAAATATGTAACCGGCCGAGCAGTTTGAGAAAGAGAACGCCGCGCTATCGATACCAAACGCTTTATAAGCGTTGACTGCATACCCGCCGGCAAACCGTCCACTCTTTGCCGGCGAATTATTTTTTGACGACAGGCTGTTTAACACGTGGTATATAGAGAAGACGCATAAACGAAACTCCTTTTTCTTGCGAGAATATCCATACTTTTTAGAAGTGTAGATATTCTCGTGCGGGCGGAACTTCCGTATATATTCCCCCTTTTTTTCCTGCCCGCCGTTCCTCCTTTTTCCTTGTTCCGCTTTCCGCTCCTTCGTATATTTAAAACCATGCGGCATTTCGGCTGCGCATTGGGGGCGGTATGAAAAAGTATGATATAAGCGGAATGAGTTGTGCGGCGTGCAGTGCGAGAGTTGAAAGCGCGGTAAAAAAACTTGACGGTGTAACGAGCTGCTCGGTCAATCTTTTGACTAATTCTATGGGTGTTGAAGGCGACGTAAGCCCCGAAGCGATATTGAAAGCGGTCGAAAATGCGGGATACGGAGCAAAAGAAAGCGGAGGCACCGGCGGAAATGCACGCGCTCAGGAAAATTCAAATTCGTCTCTTGAAAACAAAGAAATTGCGGTTTTGACCAAGAGACTTGTAACGTCGCTCGGATTTCTCGCGCTTTTGGTGTACGTTTCGATGGGGCACATGATGTTCGCCTTTCCGCTGCCGCCGTTTTTACGCGGAAATCACCTTGCACAGGGACTTTTGCAGCTTTTACTTGCCGCGTCCGTCATGATAATCAATCAAAAGTTTTTTATATCCGGATTCAAAAGTCTTTTTCACCGTGCGCCCAACATGGACTCTCTCGTTGCGCTCGGCTCCGGAGCGTCGTTTATATGGAGCGTCATCGTTCTTTTTTTGATGACGGGAGATTCCGCAGCCCTTTCCAACATAAGCGATTTTTATTTTGAATCTGCGGCGATGATTGTAACGCTCATCACGGTCGGAAAACTGCTTGAAGCAAAAGCGAAAGGCAAAACGACGACTGCGCTCAAAAGTCTTATGCAACTTGCGCCAAAAACCGCCTGTGTCAAACGGGACGGTGCGGAACTCGTCATTCCTATAGAAGAATTGAGCGCGGGCGACGTTTTTGTTGTGCGGCCGGGAGAAAGCATTGCGGCGGACGGAATCGTTATTGAAGGTTCAACTGCCGTTGACGAGTCGTCCCTAACAGGCGAAAGTCTTCCCGTCGATAAAAATGCCGGAAGCGCGGTAAACGCCGCAACGATAAATTTGAGCGGTTTTATCAAGTGCCGCGCCGTCCGCGTGGGCAAAGATACTTCTCTTTCAAAAATCATTGAATTGGTCAGCGATTCCGCCGCTACGAAAGCACCCGTTGCAAAAATTGCGGACAAGGTAAGCGGCGTTTTCGTTCCCATAGTGATTTTGATTGCGGCTGCGGCGACTGCGGCGTGGCTTTTGGCAGGGGCAAGCGTTTCATTTGCGCTTGCGCGAGGCATTTCCGTGCTGGTTATCAGCTGTCCGTGTGCACTCGGTCTTGCAACTCCCGTCGCGATTATGGTTGCAGGAGGCGTCGGCGCAAAAAACGGGATTTTATTTAAGACATCGGAGGCGATTGAAAGTGCCGGCAGGGTGAATATCGTCGCACTCGACAAAACCGGCACAATCACGAGCGGAAATCCTGCCGTAACCGATATAATTGCCGCGCCCGGCGTTTCTGAGACGGAGCTTTTGCAGTCAGCCTATGCGCTTGAAGTAAAAAGCGAACACCCGCTTGCAAAAGCCGTCGTAAAAAAAGCGCAAAGCGAAGGACTGACGGCTCAGGCTGTGCAGGACTTTAAAGCGCACGCAGGTTCAGGCGTTACAGCTATTCTGGACGGGACGGAACTTTCCGGAGGAAGTCTGCGTTTTATTGCGGAAAAAGCGCGCGTAACGGATGAAATGCAGAATGCGGCGGAGAACTTGTCAGCCGAAGGAAAAACGCCGCTTTTGTTTTTGCGCGGGACGTCTCCGCTCGGCATTATTGCCGTTGCAGACACAATAAAAGATGACAGCAAGGCGGCAGTCAAACGGCTTAAAAGCATGGGAATAAAGGTCGTTATGCTTACAGGGGATAATAAGCGCACCGCCGACGCAGTTGGAAAAACAGTCGGCGTTGATGAAGTAATTGCCGAACTTATGCCGGACGGAAAAGCGGACGCAGTTAAACGGCTAAAACGCTTCGGAAAAATTGCGATGGTAGGGGACGGCATAAACGATGCTCCGGCACTGACCGCCGCTGATGCGGGAATTGCAATCGGCACGGGGACGGATATTGCTGTTGACGCGGGCGGAATCATTTTGATGAACAGCCGATTAAGCGATGTTCCTTCCGCGATAAGTTTAAGCCGTTTTGCGCTCCGCAATATCTATGAAAATCTGTTTTGGGCGTTCTTTTACAACGTAATCGGCATTCCGCTTGCGGCAGGCGCGTATATTCACCTGTTCGGCTGGTCGATGAACCCGATGTTCGGCGCGGCTGCCATGAGTCTTTCAAGTTTTTGCGTGGTTACAAACGCGCTCCGCTTGAACCTGCTCGACATAAAAAACGGAAAGCGCGATATAAAACGCAAATCCGCCGCCGATTTTACGCTTGCGGAAAATCAATCGAAAAGTCAAAATAAAAAACAAAGCGAAGAAAGTTTTGAAAATAATCTTATCAATAAGGAAGGTAATCCTATGACTAAAATGCTTAAAATCGAAGGCATGATGTGTTCGCACTGCGAGATGAACGTAAAAAAGGCACTCGAAAGTATCGACGGTGTTGAAAGCGCAGTTCCGAGCAGTAAAGCAGGCACCGCGTACCTCACGCTGAACAAAGACGTTCCCGACGAAACGCTTAAATCTGCCGTAGAAGCGGCGGATTACAAAGTTA
>CAUTOZ010000098.1:0-8445 GCA_963539635.1 uncultured Treponema sp. | reverse complement strand
AGCATATTGCTCAAAATGTCGTGCGCCTTGTCCGCCTCAACTTCTTTGGGGCGTTCGTGATATTCGACAAGGTTTTCGGGGATTTCATCGAGAAAGGGGGAAGGGGTGCACTCAACCGTCATTTGCATTTTTCGCCGTTTTTGGCAGGCGGAGATAAGCAGTTTGTCGCGCGCGCGCGTTATCGCAACGTAAAAAAGCCGCCGCTCTTCTTCGATGTTCCCGCCGTTTTCTTCCATGCTCCGCGCGTGCGGAATAAGCCCTTCTTCCGCGCCTGCAATAAAGACGACCGGAAATTCCAGTCCCTTTGAGGCATGAATGGTCATCAAATTGACTTTGCCCTTGTCATTTTCTTCGTCCATGTCGTCGCGGCTTAAAAGCGTAATGCGGTTCAAGTACGCAAACAGGCTTGTGTTGGCGTTGTCGGGATTGTTTTCCCACATATCCATCGAATTCAAAAGGCTTTCGATATTCATCAGTTTGAATCTGACCGCTTTTTCGCTTTTTGCGTACTCGGTGATTAAATAATCTTTATAGTTGACTTCTTCAATCAATGCGCGGACTTTTGCGGCAAGTCCCCTGCCGGATAATAATTTTTGCCGGTGATTTTCTATGATTGCAACAAAATTTTCTAAATCTTCCTTTAGTGTTGCGCCCGCAGGACTGTCTTCGCGCTTCAGCAGCGAGTCGATTGCGGTCCACAAACTGGAAGAAAGCGCGTTCGCTTCGTCATTTAAAAGCTGAATGGAAGTGCGACCGATTCCGCGGCGCGGCGTGTTGATAATCCGCAAAAGGTTTACGTCGTCGTCGTGATTGGCGATAACGCGGAGATAACTTATAACGTCCTTAATTTCTTTGCGCTCGAAAAAACTTGTGCCGCCGCTCATCGTGTATGGAATATTCGCCTGCAACAGCGCTTCTTCAATGGCGCGGCTTTGCGTGTTCGCACGGATTAAAATGCCGAAGTCTGCATACTTTCGCTCCTCTTCCATCGCAATACCCTGTATGGACTCCGCGATAAAGTCCGCTTCGGCGTTTTCGTTTTCCGGCATAAAGATTTCAATCGGTTTTCCGCTGCCGTTGCCGCTCCAAAGTTTTTTGTCTTTACGGTTCGTGTTGTGCGAAATAACGCCGTTCGCCGCTGCAAGAATCGTTTCCGTTGAGCGGTAATTTTGTTCAAGCCGGATTTCCTTGACGTCAGGAAAATCTTTTTCAAACTGAACGATATTTTTGTAGTCGGCTCCGCGCCAACTGTAAATGCTCTGGTCATCGTCGCCGACAACAGCAACATTTTTGTCTGCCAAGAGGCGCATCATTTCGTATTGCTGATGGCTCGTGTCTTGAAATTCGTCGACCATGATGTACTTGTAGCGTTCTTTGTAGCGGGCGAGCACGTCGGGGAACTCGCGGAAGAGTTTTATCGGCAGCATGATAAGGTCGTCAAAGTCCACTGCGTTGAAAAGTTTGAGCCCGCTTTGATAGCCTTCGTACAATTCCTTGTACATATCGTTCGCGCCGTCCCATTTTTTGCGCCCTGTTTTGATATTGGAAAAAAGATTTCCGATTTTATATACGTCGAGGGCGTCGGGCGTGAATTGTAATTCGCGTCCGGTTTCTTTGATGAGCGCGGAACGGTCGGTTTCGTCGTAAATAGAAAAATTGGTGCGCCAGCCGAGTTTGTCGATGTCCTGCTGTAAAATCCGCACGCCGAACGCGTGAAAGGTCGAAACGGTGAGATTTTGCAGTTTTTTTTGCGTGAGAGTTTTTATGCGCTCCGACATTTCTTTTGCGGCTTTGTTCGTAAAGGTGAGCGCAAGGATTTGACTTTGCGGAATGCCTGAATCCAGCATATTTGCGATACGGTAGGTGATAACGCGCGTTTTTCCGCTTCCGGCGCCTGCGATAATCAATATTGCGCCGTCAATCGTTGTAACTGCACGGAACTGCTCTGGATTCAATTCATTTTTTAATGTCTGCAAGTCGACTGGCATGGGCGGGACTCTAACATTCTGTTGCATTTTACACAATATTCGCTAAAATTATGAAACTTCTGCGCACAATACAAGGTGCAGTCGTTTAGTACCCCTGTTCGGAAACTTCAGTTATCGCAGAGGTATATTTTTGGCAATCACGAAATATTTTTGAGGAGTTTTTATGAGCACGACGGTAAGCGCATTTCTTTTAAAGCATAATTTTGTACGGCACCTTGATGTTGAAGTCCTTTCTGAGGCGATTCTCGACGACATGAACAGGGGGCTTTGGGGACTTGGATCCGACCAAGATATGATTCCGACGTGGAGCCTGCCGCCTGAACAGCGTGTTGCCGGCAAGACCGTTATCGTTATTGATGCCGGCGGAACAAATTTCCGTTCTTGTTTGGTTACGTTTGATAAAAACGGAGACGCGTCCATTTCCGAAATGGAAAAAACAAAAATGCCCGGCGTTGAGCGCGAACTTTCTAAAAAAGAATTTTTTGACCAATTTGCAAAAAATCTTGAGCACTTAAAAAATAAAGCCGACTGTATAGGCTTTTGCTTTTCCTATCCAATGCAGATTACCGATGACGGAGACGGTGTTCTTTTAGGTTTTTCTAAGGAAGTTAAAGCGCCGGAAGTTGTTGGGAGCAAAGTTGGACAGTGCTTAAAAGACGCGCTTAAAGAACACGGCTGGAATGAGATACGCCGCGTAACCATGCTCAACGATACGGTAGCAGCCTTGCTTGCCGGCGCTGCCGCTCCCTCTGCCGGACGTAAATATTCTTCATACATCGGATTTATTTTAGGCACCGGTATGAACGCCGCTTACATTCAAAATGAAATAAAAGAGCGCAATTTCCAAAAGCAGATTGTCGTATGCGAGTCCGGCAAGATGAATAAAATCGTGCTTTCGGATTTTGATGAGGCGTTCGACAAAACATCTGCGCGTCCCGGAGAATTCCGTCTTGAAAAGCAGTGCTCGGGCGCGTATTTGGGATTTGCCGCTCTTGAAATGCTGCATACAGCGGCGGAAGAAAAACTTTTTTCAGAAAAAATGTGCTCATCGCTCCGTGCGCTCAAAAGTCTTACGCTCATAGAACTCGATTCCTTTTTGCACAGTCCGTACGGAGACAGCGCGCTTGCGAGACGCGCCGCATCCGATGCTTCTGAAGACGATTACGACATTCTTTTTGAACTGCTCGATGCGCTTGTAGAGCGTTCGGCGCGGTCGGCGGCGGCAATACTTATCGCCGCAGTCATTCAAAGCGGGGAAGGAAAACGCCCGACTCGTCCTGTGTGCATTCTTTGCAATGGCACAACATTTTACAAAACGCACATGATAAAGGCGCGTGTTGAGGGGATTTTGGACGAGCATTTGACGCGCCGCCGCTCCTTGTATTGGGAAACGCTTGAGCGCGATAACGACATAACGTTAGGTACTGCTATTGCGGGACTTCTATAACGCCGATAATAACACAAACTCTATATTCCAGAGGTAAAAGGTGAAATCTTTCGGAAAGTCAATCGTCTTGCTTATGCTTATCATCATAATGGCGCTCGGCGGACTTCTTTGGTTCGATTATTTGGGCGTCATTCATGTAAAAACGGTATTTGCTCCCGTCTATAAACTTTTGGGAAAAGAGCCGCAGACCTCAAAAACATCTACGCAGTCTGCGCCTATTACCGGCGATTTGGATCAGGATAGACTGGATAAGCAGCGCGAATCCTTAAACTTATATAAAGAAGAACTTGATAAGCGGGAAGAAGATGTTACCCAAAAGGAAAAACTCAATGAGCAGATTGCCGCCGAATTGACCGTTCGCGAAAAATCTCAGGAAGACAGGGAAAAAACATTCAATAATACGATTAAACTTTACGATGATAAGAACGTAAACATCGGACAGATTGCCGCAAATTTAAACGGTATGCGTCCAGAGGCGGCAGTAAGCATTCTTGTGGCGATGGATGACCAGACAGTCATCGATGTTCTTCGCAAAGTTGAAGAGATTGCGAAAGAAAAAGGGGCTTCGTCATTGGGTTCCTACTGGCTTTCACTCATGCCTGCCGACCGTGCCGCTGAAGTGCAGCGTAAAATGCTTAGTAAACCCGAATCGTTAGAGTAGGGAAGACACGGCGTTCCGACTGTTTACACAGGAGGAATTGCCATGCAGGCATTTATAGGTAATGCTGACAAAGCGGCGGTGAACCCCGCCCTTGTAAAACAGGATTTTATTCCATTAGCAAAAACGGAATCCCCAAAGTCCAGCGAAGTACGCAGTTCGGATTTCAGCCGCATGGTAAGCGCCGCTCAAAAATCTTCATCTTCTTTGTCGGAAGAAAAACCGTATGACGTTTCTGCTGAAAATGCCGCAGATACGTCTCAAACGGCGAACACGCATAAAGAAGACTCTCCTTCTAAATTCATTGCCGACAAAACAGAAACGGCGGTAACTCACACGGATATGCAGGACGTTTCTACTGCCGAGACATCCGAAACGAAAGAAAATAACCGCCTCGCGAAAAAAGACGCAAAGAAGGCGAATAATAAAAAGAAAACTGCAAAAGCGAATGTCCATAAAACGGATGAAAGCGCAAAAGCGGCGGCAGCCCCGCTCGGTACAGTCAATTTGTTGATTGCCCAGACGGAGCAGGCGGCAAAAATTGCAAAACCGAATGCAGCGGACGGTAAAAACGCTGACGCTGCGGAATTTGGAAAACTTTCTGCAAAAATTGACGGCGAAAACGCTTTCGATACAGCCGAAACCGCGCTTGAAAGTGCGCAAATGCTTAGTTTTACCGCCGAAGCCAAAAAAGCGGAAAACGATTTTGCTTCCGGCTCAAAAAAATTCGGGACAAGAACGGAACGGACGGAGAAAAAATCTTCTACACAAAAGGGCGCAAAACTGACCGTTACGGATTTACGTACGTACAAAGCGGATGATACTGCCTCCGCAAAAAAACTGCCTGCAAAAGGAGAACTGAAAGCGGACATCCGTTATGACGGCAAAAACGCCGCCGAAATGACGCTCAACCTTTCCGACGGCATTCAGCAAAATCTTACCTCGTCGAACAGTCAAACAGCCTCCGCTTCAAGTTCGACATTTCAAGCGATGCTTGCCAATCAGATTCAAAATAACGCTCAAGACTTTGTCAAAGCGGGCAATATCGTTCTTAAAGACAATAACGCAGGACAGATAAAACTTATTCTCCATCCGGAGTCGCTTGGAAGCGTAAAAATCGACCTTGATATTTCCGATAAAACGCTTTCGGGGCGCATAACGGTTGCAAGCCAAGAAGCGTTTAACGCTTTCAAAGAAAGCGCAGAAAGTCTGCGTCAGGCATTCGTCAACAGCGGGTTTGAAAATGCGGGATTTGAACTTGCAATGGCGGGAAACGGACAATTCGGCGGCAATTTAAGCGGAGATGAGCAGGGCGCAAACAATGCGGGACGTGATTTTGCCGCTCACAAAGCATATTCCGAAGAGGGCGCCGCGTTCGAAAGTCAACATGGGGACGCGGACGATTTTGCCTTTTCGCAGGCGAATTCTATAAACATCGTCGCGTAAAACTTCGACAATATATCCAAGAGGTGAATGATGAACGAAATAAATACAGCTCCTTCGCTGAACACCGTTATGACTTCAAGCGAAAAATTTGCGGTTGAAAACGAAGTGAACGTTTTTAATAAGCAGTTGAATGCGGGAAAACGTCAGTCAAGTCAAGAACTCGGCAAAGATGATTTTCTAAAACTGCTTATGGCGCAGCTTCAAAATCAGGATCCGACTAATCCGATGGAAGATACGCAGTTCATTGCGCAGATGGCGCAGTTTTCATCTCTTGAGCAGATGACGAACATGAACGAGTCGTTCGGAAAAATGGCGGTTATGCTCAATTCTTCCAATGCGTCGGCTTCAATCGGCAGGACAGTGGAGTTGGATTTGGGTGATACGACTGCACGCGGAATTGTAGAAGCCGCGACGCTCGGCGAAAATCCGCACGTCATGGTCAACGGCATGTATTACGACATGAACAAAATAAAAGCCGTTTACGGCGAATAACAATCGATAAGTCAATAAAGAGGCAGGGCTAAGAATATGATGCGATCACTTTATTCCGGCGTTTCCGGATTGCAAAACCATCAAACGAGAATGGACGTTATCGGCAACAACATTGCAAACGTCAACACCGTAGGCTTTAAGCGCGGGCGCGTGAATTTTCAAGACATGATTTCACAGCAGATTTCAGGCGCGGCTCGTCCGACGGAAGAACTTGGCGGCGTAAACCCGAAAGATGTGGGACTTGGCATGACGATTGCGACAGTCGAACAGGTTTTTACGCAAGGAAACTTGCAGACGACCGGCGTTTCTACTGACGTTGCTATCCAAGGAAACGGATTCTTTATCTTAAAGAATGGAACGGAAAGTTTTTATACAAGAAACGGCGTGTTCGGACTTGACCGCGATGGAACGCTTGTAAATCCTGCAAATGGTCAGCGTGTACAGGGCTGGATGGCGCAGGAATTAAACGGTTCTCAAATTATTCAAACTGCCTCAACGCCGACAGACCTTGTTATTCCTGTCGGTGCAAAAGATCCGGCAAAGGCAACACAAAACATTCACTACGCCTGTAACCTTGACAAAAACACGCCGGAAATTGCTGAAGGCGCAGGTCCCGACGACGTTGTGCGCGGAACGTGGGCGACTAATCAAAAAATTTACGACAGCTTCGGCAACGAGCACACGCTCAATATTTATTTTACGCGGGTTGTCGGCAATCCCAACTCATGGAATGCGCGCGTTGAAGTCGATGCGGACAATGCGGATGTTACCCAGACACGCGTAGGACTTGGCACGACGGACGGCACTGGCGACAACTTTATCGTCAATTTTGACAATATGGGACAGCTTTTGTCCGTTACAGATTCTGCAGGAAATGAGTCTGCTGCGGAAGGCGAAATTATTATTCAAGCGTCGTATACTGTTCCCGAAAGCGAAAATGATGCGGACGGCAATCCCTACCGCCAGACGATGAATATTAACATCGGCACTATCGGCAGCATGAGAAATACGATTACGCAGTCCGCTTCTAAGAGCACGACAAAAGCGTATTCACAGGACGGATACACGCTCGGCTACCTCGATAATTTCAAAATCGACCAGAGCGGTATTATCACCGGTGTGTATTCTAACGGAACAAGCCGCGTTGTAGGACAACTTGCGCTTGCGACTTTTGCAAACGACCGCGGTCTTGAAAAAGCCGGCGACAACACGTATGTCGAAACGAACAACAGCGGACAGGCGCGTATCGGAGAATCCGGCACTGCGGGCAAGGGAAAACTGCTTGCCGGCGCACTTGAAATGTCGAACGTAGACCTTTCCGAGCAGATGACCGACATGATTGTAACGCAGCGCGGCTTCCAGTCGAACGCAAAGACGATTCAGACAGCGGACACCCTGCTTGAAACGGCGCTGAGCTTAAAGCGTTAAGTTTAATACACTGAGCGCTCCGGTTGAAAAATGACGTGCCGGACGCCCGGTAAAACCATATATAATTCCTTTTGGGAAACGTCGGCATATCCTCCATTATTGTCGGCGTTTTCTTTTTTCTGCGGCAGGCGGCAATAAGGGGCGACTGGAGGGACGGGAATAAGCGCCTTGTATGAATTGCGTTGCCGTGCGTTTTTTTTATTCGTGCGGAGGGCTTCATACCCCGACGCTCTGCGTCGTAATCAAGGCTTTTAAAACCGACTGCAACCACTTTATGAGGACAACACCCCCGATGTTCTGCGTCAGGGGGTGTTGATTGGATAAGGACTAAAAAATGATTAACGCGTTTCATCTTGGAAATATTGATTTTGATTTTATTTTGGGCGCCGTATTAGTGGTTCTGATTTTGATAACGCAAGTCAGAATGACGATTCATGCGCATTTGCTGAAAGATGATATGGGAACCGACCTTGCCGCCGGTAAAATCAGAAAGCGGACGATTCATCGAGTGTATTTTATCAAAAAAATGACCATCACCTATAATTATACGTTTGAAGTTGAGGGCATTGCATACAAAGGCAAATATGTTGAATCCTACCGCAAAATGAAAAAACGCGGAGAATTGCCCGACGAACAGCGGATAAAATATTATACAGCGAATCCAAAAATCAATTGCCTCGCCGATATGAAATTGCCTCCCGTTTGGTTAAATCTGCTGGTTACGGTGATGGCGCTTGCATTTATTGTATGGTATTTTTGGATTTAAATGCAGACACCCGGGGCGGACTGATGAAATGCGCAGAAGAAAGACCGCAGCGCTCCTGATTGCGGCACCGACAAGCTACATTTCCTCATTCAAATACTGCCCTTCTTTTTCAAACTTCATTGTATTATTTAAACTCTATTCTCCGCCTCATGAGACCTCCGCCGGCAAATACAACTCATAGCGCGGAACAAAACGCCGCATTACGCATTCCTAATTCCCC
>CAUTOZ010000097.1:0-8479 GCA_963539635.1 uncultured Treponema sp. | reverse complement strand
TGATTCCGGAGGATTCACTTATGATCCCGGTGCTGATAAACTGAGCATAAAGATTACATTAAGAACTACTTCTGACGGTCAAATCAATGTAAAAGTTGGAAATGATGCGGTAAATCTTCAGAACCTCGCATATAGTGCTTTTTCCGATAAAGTAGATATTGTGAAAGGATCGAAGATGTTTGACGGTCATGTCATAGGCAAAATTGCTGCGTACGGTGTTATTGAGCCGACTTCTGCGGAACCTGCAAACAAACTTACTGCAACATGGAAAGTCTCCAATGATAAAGTTACATTGTGATATCGTAGTGCAGAAGTTGTAGAAGAACAAAAATCTTCTTTTACAATTCACACAATGTATAAACCGGCTGCGTACAAATACCAGCCGGTTTTGTGTTTTAGACGCCTACAGGAGACTTGTTCGATAATTCCGCTGCTGAACAAGTTGACGGTTTTTAACTCGCGCAAACAGTGCAAGTGCGAATATCGCATTTAAAGTCATTCCAAAGCGGCAGGGAGCAGAGAGGAGCGTTACATTGCAAAAACGCTCGACATCGTAAACAAATACCGCTGTCCGCGCACTTACGCACTCCACGGCGTCTTTCATATGCAGTTTTATCGTCCGCTGCAAGGCGCGCTCCATGTTGAGAAGCCGGCATTTTTTGTGTAAAATCTGCCTAAAACAAAAACTAATGTCATTTTCTGGAGATTCGTATGCTTACATTAAAATTCGGCGGGACTTCGATGGGAAACGCTGACCGCATTCTTGCGTCGGCACAAATTATTGAAAACCGCGCCAAGGAAAGCCGCTTGAGCGTTATTGCCTCGGCAGTCGGCGGCGTGTCAAACAAACTGCAGGACAGCATCGATTCGTGTACGGCAGGCGGTGAGCCGGATTCGTTCGTGCAGGAAATCCGCGCAGCGCACTTGGATATATGCCGCGTCCTCCAGTCAAAACTTGAAGGATTCAGCGCGGACTCGGTGATGGGCAAACTTGAACCGCTTTTTTTAGAATACGAAAAACTGCTTTCAGGCGTTCGTGCATTCGGCGAGTGCCCCGACACCATTCACTGCCGCATTATGGGCATGGGCGAACTTTTAGCAAACCCCATTTTGGAAGCCGTGCTGCTTGCAAAAAAGCAAAGCGCACTCCTTTTAGACTCGCGTCAATTTATCTTTACGACAGGAAATCAAAAAGAAGGCGACCCCGACTATGCGCGGAGTGCGGAAGCCTTGCAGCGCCACCGCGACGGCGAAAATCCTTTACAGACGCGCATATTGATTTTTCCGGGCTTTGTCTGCTCGTGGACGAGCGGAAGCGGCGCCTCTCCAGTCCCGGGGCTTTTAGGACGTAATGGTTCTGACTTTTCTGCGGCAATTATCGGTTTTTGTCTCGGCGCCGAGCGCGTGGAGTTTTGGACGGACGTTGACGGCGTGTATACGGCAGACCCGCGCATTGTAAAAGACGCGCTTTTACTCAGCGATATGAGTTATGATGAAGCGATGGAACTTGCATTCTTCGGCTCAAAAGTGCTCCATCCCAAAACGCTTGCCCCCCTTGCCGCAAAAGGAATTGAAGCGTGGAGTCTTAACAGCCATAACCCTGCGGCGCGCGGTACGCGGATTGGAAAAGGTCCCTTTACCGACGGCAGAAACGGGGCGGTCTGCGGCATTTCCTGCTTAAAAAACCTTGCGATGGTCAGCGTCGGCGGAACGGGAATGCGCGGACACACTGGCATGGCAAGCCGCATTTTTGCCGCCGTTTCACGCGCAGGAATTTCTGTCGTACTCATAACGCAGTCGTCTTCCGAATACACAATATCTTTTTGCGTCAAAGACAGCGAAGCGGGACTGGTAAACGACGTTTTGAGCGCCGGCCTTGCCCTTGAAATACAGAGCGGCATAATAAATCCAATTGAAGTAAAACACGGATGCGCGATTGTTTCCGTTGTCGGCGACGGCATGGTGTCAAACCGCGGAGTAGCGGCACAATTCCTTGACGCAATCTCGGTACGCGGCATCAACGTGCTTGCCATCGCGCAAGGTTCATCGGAACGCTGCATTTCCTGCGTCATCGACGGCGGGGACGGAGATGAAGCAGTCCGCATAACGCACCGCTTTTTCTTCAATACGAGGCAGACAGTCGAAGTCTTTGCATTCGGTGCGGGAGCGATTGGAAGCGCCCTGCTCGACCAAATTGCGGCGCAAAAGTCAAAACTCTTATCGCAAAACATCGACGTCAAAGTGCTTGCCGTTGCGACGGCAAGGCGCGGCATGATTTTCAATCCGGACGGTCTTGACTTAAACGGCTGGCGGACGGCTTTAGAAAAGTCGGAATTAAAAGCGAGCGTAGACGATGTCATCGCATTCGTCAAAGAGCGAAAACCTCTTAATCCCGTATTTGTTGACTGCACAGCGTCTTTTGACTTACCCGAGCGCTATCTCGACATTTTGAGTGCGGGAATGTCGATTGCCACGCCGAACAAGCGCGCAAATTCTATGAAAATGGAATTTTACCGCGCGCTCCGGAGCACGGCAAACAAAATGCGCCGCCGCTTTTTGTACGAAGCCAATGTCGGCGCAGGGCTTCCGATAATCGACACGCTGCAAAATCTTTTTAAAAGCGGCGACCGCCTCACTGCCTTTACAGGCATTATGTCAGGCTCTCTTTCCTACATTTTTGGACGGCTCGACGAAGGCGTCTCTTTTTCGCAGGCGGTTTTAGAAGCAAAGGAAAAAAACTTTACCGAACCAGACCCGCGCGACGATTTAAGCGGCATGGATGTTGCCCGAAAAGCGCTCATTATCGCGCGTGAAGCCGGTTTTGAAATCGAACTTGCGGATATTCGTTTGGAAAAAATCTTTCCCGATAATTTTGACGATTCGGGCAGCGTGGATGACTTTATGCAGCGTCTTCCCCAGATTGACTCGTATTTTGCTCAAAAAATCGCCGCGCTCAAAAAGCACAATAAAGTTTTACGCATGGGAGCCTCGATACAGGATGGGAAATGCCGCGTCGGAATGCTTGAAGTTTCGTCTGACGACCCGCTGTACGGCGTAAAAGGCGGCGAAAACGCATTTGTCTTTACGACGGAACGCTATAATCCCATTCCGCTGACGATTCGCGGCTACGGAGCCGGAGCCGCCGTTACCGCAGCAGGCGTCTTCGGCGATATTCTGCGGACGGCAGAAAATCGTGCTTGAATGATGGAACGGCGTTTCCGTCCGCACAACTGTTTGCCTGACGGCAAACACTCGCGGTAAACAGGATTTTATGAAGAGTTTTCGCTGAAAAACTCCCAGACAGGAGAAAACGCCGTCAAAACTTCTCCGACGGCGTTTTCGTTTTTATTCGAGAGGGCGTTTACAGTCCCCCAGCAGCTTTTACTAAAACGTAATGATTTCTTCGTAAATCTTGATTGCAAATGAATCCGTCATGCCGGAAATGTATTCGATGACGCATTTACGGTAAGAAGCGGGCTCTTCAACGCTGAACACTTTTTCCGTATTGACGCGCATAATGCGCCTGCGGTCAATGCGCACGCCTCCTGACTGCGGCATATAGTGCGCGTAACGGATAAGCCACTCCTCAAAGGTACGGCAAAGCTCCGGATAGTGCCGTAACGCCTGAGCGACTCGTCCGTTTTGAGCATACAACTGGGTGCGCATTAACGTGCGGAATATCGTTTGCAAAATATTTGTCGCATAGTGCTGAAATTCTCTAAGCCGCCAGTGATTGTAAATGTGCGCAAGATTAAAGCGCTTTAATTCTACAATGAATTTAAAATATTCTGCGCTAAAGCATAGTCCCTTTTCCGGCGAACTTTGACGGCAGAGGTCTACTATCAAATCATTTATCAAAACTGTCGTGTTGACTGCCTTGCCGCTTCTGAGCGCGTGAGCTGCCTTCCCGTTTTTAAGTCCCAACGTTTCTGCAACAAGTTCGCGCATCCTGCGGTAGGCGCTCATGTCGAGAATGTGGTACTGCCGAGCGTCCTCTATGTCGCGCCCTAAATACGCAATTTTATCTGCAATTTTGACGACACAGCCCTCCCACGTAAACGGCTGGATAATGCCGGGGCGCTTTATCGAGTATAGGTCGATTGCCGTCTCACGCGGCTTTATCCCCTGCTGGTCGATTTCACCGCAATGACAGATAAGCCCGTCGCGGACTGCATACGTTAAGTTTAAAGGCTGACCGGCACCGTCTGGATCGGAGAGCGTTTCGATATAGTCGGCAAAAAAAAGACTGTTGCGCTCATGCCAAAACTTCTTCGGGGTTCCGCCTCCCTCTTCTGCTTCCAAAATCGAATTGAGACAGTTTTCCCCATGATGTCCAAACGGCGCGTGCCCGATGTCATGCCCAATTGCAATCGCCGCAGCAAGTTTTTCGTTTAATCCCAGCTCGCGCGCAATTGTCGTTGCAACGCTTTCAACGTGCAGGACGTGCTCCATGCGCGTGCAGATATGGTCGTTGTGCGGCGCAAAAAAAACCTGCGTTTTATGCTTGAGCCGCCGGAAAGCAAGCGAATGCAAAAGCCGCGTATAATCGCGCTCAAATTCCGAGCGGATATCGTTATTGCGTCCGTACATGGCTTTAAGCCGCTTTGTCCCCGCATCCCATTTTTCATGTTCCGGCGCAAACCGCACGTCAAAAAAACTATGTTCCGTCATACCTCGAATAATAGTTGACCGGCGGGATGTACGCAAGAGAATGGCGGGCGGTAAAAACGATATGAGAATGACACAACGGACTTTCCGCCCGCACAAGAATATCCAAAACCGTGAGGTTGTGGATATTCTTGCAAAGAGATGGAGTTATGGAGGGAGATTGCCGTTAGATGTTGATTTTCCGGCAGCGCTTTTAGGGGACGGAAGATAGCGCTTGAATGACCTAATGGAGTTTGATAGGTGTATTTGAGCAGGGGCGGCAGAATATTTAATGCAGGCTATACAAAGAAGACGTACGACCTTCTCAATGAGTTTACGCCGCACAACATTCTTCCTTACTATGCCGTAATTTTCCCGACGTACCACCCCTGCAAACTATTGGTTCCAACAAGTTTCTCCCTCTCCCCTGTCCTAAAACCGTCATGCCGTTCCCCTGCCGCTGCGTTTGATATAAAGCGACATAATAGTCTGGCAGAAAGTTCGTTTTTCTAAACGCGGACGAACTGCAAAATCCTTGTGCTCTTCTAAACTCGCAGGAAACAGCAAATGAGAAAGCAGGAAAACGCGCACGGGCGGGAAAAACGATACGTCTGCAAAACTGCATAGCAGCCGCCTGTGCAATTTTCCATTCCATCCTGCCATTGAGTTACAAAATATATCTCGACAAATCCTGATCTGAAACAATGTCGCGGAGTTTTTCATCGACATAGGCGGAGTCGATTTTTATCGTTTCTCCTGCGTGTTCGTCTGCGCTGAACGAAATCTCGTCAAGCAGCTTTTCCATAATCGTGTGCAGACGGCGCGCTCCGATATTTTCGCTTCGGCTGTTCACGTCTTCGGCAATAAAACTCATGCGGTCAATCGCGTCTTCCGTAAAGTCGATTTTTACGCCTTCCGTGCCGAGCAGGGCAGTGTACTGCCGAATAAGAGAGTTTTTCGGCTCTTGGAGAATACGCTTAAAGTCCTCTTTGTGCAGGGAATCAAGTTCTACGCGGAGCGGAAAGCGCCCCTGCAATTCAGGGATGAGGTCGCTTGGAGCGGCAAGACTGAACGCGCCTGCCGCAATAAAAAGAATATGCGTCGTATTGATAACGCCGAATTTTGTGTTGACATTGCTGCCTTCGACAATCGGAAGAATATCGCGCTGGACGCCCTCGCGGCTCACATCCTGACCATGAGACTCGCCGCGCACCGCTATTTTATCTATTTCATCGACAAAAATGATACCGCTTTGCTCAACTCGTTTTTTGGCAGCGTCTGCAACTTTATCCGTATCGACCATGCTGTCGAGAGTCTGCTCGCTTATAATTTTCCGCGCCTCGCTGATTGTTACGGTGCGCCGTTTTTGTCGTCCGCCTGAAAACATATTTGCAATGCTCTGCATACCGCTCTGAAAGTCTTCCATGCTGCCGCCTGCAATAATTTCCACATTCGGAAGATTCATCGAGCGGGGAACGGAAAGTTCAACTTCGCGCTCTTCAAGTTTCCCTTCGCGGAGCATTGCGCGGAATTTTTCCCGCGTGGAGTGCGCGCCTTCTTCAAGCGGAAGTTCCGGCGTCCCGGCTTCATTCTCTTCATCTTTTTTTCCGCTTCCGGGCAGCAGCAAATCAAGCAGTTTTTCTTCAACAACGCCGACGCTTTTATCGCGCAACGCTTCTTCCATTTCCGCTTTTACGTCATTAAAGCCGATTGCCATCAAGTCGCGCACCATCGATTCAACATCGCGCCCGACATAACCGACTTCCGTGTACTTCGTCGCCTCAACTTTTAGGAAAGGTGCGCCGCACAGTTTTGCAAGACGACGGGCGATTTCGGTTTTTCCGACGCCGGTGGGTCCAATCATCAAAATGTTTTTCGGCGCAACTTCATCGCGGATATCTTCTGAAAGTTTTAAACGGCGGCTGCGGTTTCGCAATGCAACGGCGACCGCGCGTTTTGCTTTCGTCTGCCCGATAATGTATTGGTCAAGTTTTTCGACTATCTGTTTCGGCGTCAAAGCGGAAGCAAAATCATTGCTATTTTCCTCTGCTCCGCGCTGCGCACTGACTGCATTCTTATTTTGTACGTCCGGCATTAAAGTTCCTCCACTGTCATGTGATTGTTCGTATAAATACAAATATTTCCGGCAATTTTTAAACTGCGCTCGGCAATCTCGCGCGCACTTAAATCCGACGAATCCATATACGCAAGAGCCGCGGCATAAGCATAATTTCCGCCGGAACCGATTGCCAAAATGTCGGTTTCAGGCTCGATAACGTCCCCGCTCCCTGAAATAAGGAGAATTTTATCTTTGTTAGCGACGAGCAGCAGCGCTTCAAGTTTGCTCAACGTACGGTCGGTGCGCCACATTTTTGCAAGTTCAACAGCAGAACGCGTTATGTCGCCGCTGTATTCTTTTAGACGCTCTTCAAATTTATCAAACAGCGTAAATGCATCGGCTGTCGCTCCTGCAAATCCTGTCAATACTTTGCCTTCGTACATACGCCGGACTTTTTTCGCATTACTTTTCATGATGGTGTTTCCCATCGTAACTTGTCCGTCGCCTGCCATCGCGACAGTCCCATTCCTTTTGACTGCAATAACCGTCGTACTTCGTATTTTTTGAGATTTTTTACTCATTATTTTCCTCCATGCGGATGCGCTTTATTGTAAATATCGATTAACCGCTCAGTTGTTATGTGCGTGTACCGCTGCGTCGTTGAAATGCTCGAATGTCCCAGCATTTCCTGAACAATGCGGACATCTGCGCCGCCTGCAAGCATCGCAGTTGCAAACGTATGACGAAATGCGTGCGGAGAGACGTGCCGCCCCGTTCCTTCTGCACCCGTATAGCGCGAAAGTATCCAGCGTATCCCGCCCGTCGTCAAAGCCCCCCCCCGTTGATTGACAAATACGACCTTTTCCTCATCCGTTATACGCGCATCGGCAAAACGTCTTTTTCGGTCGGAAAGATATGCCAAAAGCGCATTTTGCGCATCTTTTCCAAAATAGACGCGGCGGTCTTTTCCGCCTTTGCCCTTTACGATTGCGGAAGAAAAATCATCGCCGAAATCCGATTTTTTAAGCGCGGCCAGTTCGCTCACGCGGCAGCCCGATGAATACAGCAGTTCGAAAATAGCCGCATCGCGCGTTTCCCATAACAGTTCGTTTTTACGTGGTTCATCGCACAATTCATCTATTTCCGCGCCCGTCAAAAAGCGCGGCATAAGTTTTGGCGTCCGAACGCTTTTTATCTCAAGCGCAGGATTTCCTTCTATATAACTGAATTTCCGGCAATATGCAAAAAAACTCCGCACGGACGCGATAAATCGATTTACCGACGTTGCAGCCTTTCCTGCTTTTGAAAGCTGAGCTATGCAAAACCGTATATCTTCCGCGCCGACAGAACGAATGTCTTTTTCTTCCCCTAAAAAGTTTTTAAACCGCTCAAGATCGCTTTTGTAAGCGGTAACGGAGTTCGGCGATAAAGTCCGTACCGCTTCAAGATATACGATGAATTCGGCAATAAGCGCTGTCAAATCCAAAGAAGTGCGCTCCGTCATCGGCTTACTCTTCCTCTCGGCTCTCGTGTGCAGCAATACCTTCTTCTTCTGCCGAATGCAGATAATCGCAGTCAGGATTTATGCATGACTTATACGAGCCGTTTTTCTTGTCATATTTTTCCACTAAAAACCAGCCGCACTTGGGACAGTACTGGTCAATCGGCTTAAAATGACTGATAAAATCGCACTCAGGATAATTCGTGCAGCCGAAAAACTCTTTTCCCCTCCCCTTTGTCTTTCGCGCAACGATTTCGCCGTCGCAGCCTTTG
>CAUTOZ010000096.1:0-8512 GCA_963539635.1 uncultured Treponema sp. | reverse complement strand
GCAAGCATTTCAACCGACATTTCCGCATTCTTCATAAAAATATCAACAGCGGTTTTTATCGCCGAAATATGCTGAGCAGTCATTTTATCGAATTGCTGATAACTTTTTGTATACAGTCTGTTTCCTATCACAGCGCAGATAAGAATGATAACGACCAGCAAGGCAAAATCGACAGTAAGGAGCAGCCGTGCCCTCATTGAAAGTGATTTTTTCATAGTAATTCCCTAAAAAGTAAAAATAAATACGTTTATCCAGCCCATATCCTGCTAAAGCGGCAGCCCCGTCCCTGACAGTCGGTCTATCACCGAGCAGGATACGCGGACGGAGCGGCCGTATTACACGAGGCAAGCCGTTTTCAGTCTGCTTTCGTGTGCCTCAGACTCCGCACAGACAATCGTATTTTCAAGCAAATGCTTCAAAACGCAGGTATTTCCGCCTATTTTCTAAACCGCGCCGTAACAATGTCGTCGATAATAGTATCCGTCTCAATCATTTCCGCGCTCCGATATTCTTCCCTCTGTGCTTCTTTTAGACGCTCAAGAGAATCGGTTTTCTGCATGGCGCGGCGCAAAACTTCGCGTTTTTCATTGCTCTGCGATTGCGCATCTGCCATTTCGGTCAAAAAATATTCGGTTTGCGCACGGGCAAAGTCTGAAAAACGATACGCGCTCATAATATCGCGGAAGTCAAACGAACCGCGCATATCTTCTGCAATTTTTATTTGCCGTGCCTGAAGCGAGGTGAGTTTTGCTAAAATGCCGCGCTCTTTAGCAAGCGCTTTTCCCAATTCAATTTCCGCCTGCTGCTGCTCAAACTTTCTAAAGTCAAGAATATCTTGAAGTTCAAACCTAAATTTCTTCATTTACACTGCCGTTTTTTCTCCGCGCGCTCTCATCAACAATCTGCGCTGTGCTTTGCAGTCCTTCGGCAGGATTAACCGAATATTCATCAGCAGGAATGTCGATACCGGTCAAGGTCTTTAATTTATCGAGCGTTTCGTTCATGGGGCAGATGTCGTATTCTTCCTGTTTCAAAAAGTCCTCAATCGCAGGATGAATGTCGATTGCTTCGTCAATATCGGACGCCGCTCCTTTTTGATAAATGCCCGCGTTTATCATCTGCGCGTTGTTTTGGTAAACTGCCATCGACTCGCGGACTATCCCAGCGGCTTTTTGCGTATTGCGGCCGGTTACGCGGCGGGAAAGACGGCTTATCGAATTCAAAACGTCAATTGCAGGATAGTGATGGGACTGCGCTAACTTTCTGCTTAAAACAATATGACCGTCAAGCGTACCGCGCACTTTGTCGGTAATCGGCTCGTTCATATCGTCGCCGTCAACTAAAACCGTATAAAATGCCGTAATCGAGCCTTTATCGTTTGTGCCGCTGCGCTCAAGCAATTTCGGAATCATATCAAAGACGCTCGGAGGATAGCCGCGTTGGGCGGGAGGCTCGCCGTTTGCAAGCCCTATTTCACGCTGGGCATGGGCAAAGCGCGTTACCGAATCCATCATCAGCATAACGTCCTTTCCCATATCGCGGAAATATTCAGCAAGCGCAGTGCAGACGTAAGCGGCACGGAGGCGGCAAATTGACGGCTGGTCGCTGGTTGCAACGACGATGACGGAACGTTTGAGCCCTTCTTTGCCTAAATCGCGGTTGATAAAGTCTAAAACTTCTCGCCCGCGCTCTCCAATCAGCCCGATAACATTGACGTCCGCATCCGTATTGCGTGCAATAATGCTTAAAAGCGTCGATTTTCCGACGCCCGAACCTGCAAATATGCCAAGACGCTGTCCGCGCCCGACGGTCAAAAGCGAATCTATTGCGCGGACGCCGGTCGTTATGCGGCGGTTGACGGGAAGACGCGTCATCGGGTCAGGAGGAGAAGCGACAGCCGGATAATAGCCGTCAGGGACGATTTCGCCTAAACCGTCATAGGCTTTTCCGGCAGCGTCAATCGTGCGTCCGAGCAGGTTCATTCCAACCGGCACTTGCAATGGAGAACCCGTTCCAACAACTTCGCAGCCGACTTCAATACCGTCCGTCGTGCCGAATGCAGTCAATTTTACGGTCGTTCCATCAAGCCCCACAACTTCCGCCATGAGTTTTTTGCCGTCCGGGAGCATGATATTGCAGATTTCACCGATTTTTGCGCAGGGACCGCGGCTTAGAATCTCAAGTCCTTCAACGCCGGAAACAGAACCCACATAAAAAATCGGGTCTACATCCTCGACCTGCGCAATGTATTTTGAAAAATTAAATTCTCTGGTGTACGAAGAACGCATATCCCCTCCGCATTCCCGCTATTGAGGCGATACGCTCGACTTTGCAACGCTTTTTACGGGAGAAACTTCCATAACGCGGTTTTCAACTTCGGCAAGTTGACTGGAAATGCGCGCGTCGATTGAGCCAAAATCCGTTTCTACGATACAGCCGCCCTTTTCTACCGTGGAATCTTCCATGATGGTAATTCCCTGAATATTTTCGCACCGCTTTATAAATTCATCCGTATTTTGAGTCGTCAATTTTAAATCTTCAAGATTAACACGGAGCGTAACGCTGCCCCTGCCCTTCACTTTTTTAAGCGCGGCAAGCACGTTATTGTTGATAACCGATTTTTGATTATCGGAAATGACTTTTACGACTTTCCGCGTCATCAAAACAACAAGCTCCACAATCTGCTGTTCGGTTTCGCTTAAAATCTCTTCGCGCCGCTGCATAACGCTCTCTAAAATCGTGTGCATCCGCGCAATGAGCCGTTCAACTTCATCTCGTCCCTTTGCAAAGCCCTCGTCGTGCCCTGCCGTAAAGCCGTCCAAACGCGCGGAGTCTTTTATTGTCTGTTCTTCAGCATGCGCATCGCTCAAAATCTTTTGCGCTTCATCTTGCGCCTGCCGAACAACATCCTGCGCAGTCTTCTCCGCATTCGCTTTAATAACCTGCGCCTGATCGGACTGGCGCTTAACTTCCGCAAACGCCGCATCCTCCGCTTTTTTTACAATTTCATCCGCGCTTTTTTGCGCTTCTTCAAGCATACGCTGTTTTTCAATTTCCCAGCCCGCCTTAAAAGCCTCTGCTTCACGCCGGAGCTGGTCGGGAGTTGGACCGGTAAACTCTTCGACTTCCTCGACGATTTCTTCAACAGGCGAATAATCATGAATGAGCTTGAGCATAATTTCGCCGTCTTTTTGAGTAAATTCATTCTGTCTGAATACAGTCTTCGCCATTTCCACTCCTATAAAGGTTATTTTGAAAATATCAGTTTTCAAAATAACCTTTAGCCGTACGCACAAGCGCACCCGTATATAAACACGTGTGCGCCTCCTCGGAGGAAACGCACACTGCAAACCGTTTTGCACCGCGCAATCTTAGCGGCGAAAAGCGGCTCCATTCCTAAACGTTACCAGAAAACAAAGCCGCAGCAAACAAGCCGTGCCCCCGCACTCCGTTTCCCCCGCGAGTTTTCCGACAGGAAAACTCGATGCAGGCGGCACCCCGTTCTATCATTCACAGGACGTAACGGCAGACCGCCCGCCACCAAAACTAGTTTTACCACGAGTTTGCAATGCAAACTCGCAGCAGGCGGCACCCTGTTCTATCACTCACAGTACGTAACAGCAGACCGCCCGCACCAAAACCAGTTTTACCACGAGTTTGCAATGCAAACTCGCAGCAGGCGGCGCTCCGCTCTATCATTCACAGTACGTAACAACCGCCTGCTATTGTACCAATTCATCTTCGCCGGAGCGAGCAATAACGATTTCACCAGAATCTTCGAGACGGCGGATTGTCGAAACAATCTTTTGCTGCGCTTCTTCAACATCCTTTAAGCGCACCGGCCCCATAAATTCCATATCTTCTTTAAGCATACTCGCCGCGCGCTTGGACATATTGCGGAAAATCTTATCCTGAACTTCCGTATCGACGGATTTAAGCGCTTTTGAAAGTTCCTGCGTATCGACTTCGCGGAGAACCTTTTGAATAGCGCGGTCGTCGAGCATAACGATATCTTCGAAAACGAACATACGTTTTTTGATTTCTTCCGCCAAATCCGGATCATCTTCTTCAAGCGACTCGATAATCGCTTTTTCGGAAGACCGGTCTACCAGGTTCAATATTTCTACGATACTTTCGACACCGCCTGCCGCCGTATAATCTTCGGAAGAAAGCGTTGAAAGTTTCTTTTCAAGAACACGCTCAACTTCGCGCAAAACGTCAGGAGACGTTCTATCCATCGTCGCAAGCCGCTTTGACACTTCCGGCTGAATTTCTTCCGGCAGGTTTTGCAAAATGACCGCAGCCTTTCCCGGTTCCAGATACGCCAAAATCAAAGCGATGGTCTGCGGGTATTCTTGCTGAATAAAGTTCAGCAAGTGAGCAGGGTCTGTGCGGCGGATAAAGTCGAACGGACGAACCTGCAAGGAACTCGTAAGACGGTTGATAATATCAACGGCTTTTTGACTTCCGAGCGACTTTTCAAGCAATTCGCGGGCGTAATCGATACCGCCGGTCGTAATAAAGTTCTGCGCCGCCATCAACTGCTGGAATTCTTCCAAAACAGCGTCTTTATATTCTGCATCGACGGTCTCAAGCCGTGCGATTTCAAAGGTGAGCGTTTCAACTTCGTCTTCGCGCAGATGTTTCATCACCTCTGAAGAAACGTCGCTTCCTAAAGACACGAGGAATATCGCGGCTTTTTGTCTGCCGTTGAGACTTTTATAGTCCTTACGGTCTTTTTTGGAGGACGCGGGTTTTAAGCTGCCGGGCTTAGGCACCGGTTTGGGATTCGACTTTGAAGCCGTGCTTTCATCTTCTGCCATCTTTTATTCCTCCATAAGCCATGTGCGGATAAGCATTGCAACATCTTCAGGATGCTCTTTTGCAAGATTGATTGCATTTTCCTGAAGTTCTGCACGCCGAGATTCCTCGACGGACATTGTAACCTGCATATTTGCGTCGTCTTTTGCTTCCCAAAGCGCTTTTTCGCGCTCCGCTTGCTGACGGCGCAGCAATTCTTCTTCATGCAGCCGTCTACGCCGCTCAATTTCTTTTGTGATGACGCGGAACATAATAAAGCCGATGAGAACCAACGCCACTGCCGCAAGAACGAGCAAGAGCGTGTTACGCGTCTGCTGTTTTCTAAAGTAAGACGAATCCTCAGCGGCAAACTGCGCTTTCCGGTCAAATTGAATGTTCGTAACGGTAACTAAATCTCCACGAAGGCGATCGTAACCGACTGCGGCGCGCACATATTCGGTGAGGTCGGACAGTTCCTGTGCGGGAACAGCCGTATATTCACGGGCAAGTCCGCCTGTTTTTTCATCAATAAGATAGGCATGCGTTTTTGGGTCGCGTTTTATGTCCCATACGCCGTCCACGTTGACCGAAACAGTGCGCCGCCCAAGCTGCGGAGCGACTTTTTCAGAAGTCTGCGTCGTATTGATAACGTTGTTTTGCGTAACGCCTGTCTGCGTTGAACGCCCGATAACATTTGACATATCAGAATACACCGGAGGCGTTTGTCCTTCCGTACCGGCAGGTCCCTCAGGGTTAAAACCTGTTGCCTGCCATTCATTGGTAACAGTTTGAACGGATAAGGGAAGCGTATCGCGGTATTCTGAATCGTCGTACGGCGTATCGGGATTATCCGGCTTTATCAAAACCGGAGAATAAATCGTCGATGTGCTCGATTTTTCGGACATATCCATATCGACCGTAACGTTTAAGTCGCGGATACGGTCGTCAGTGTAAAACTGCTGCAAGGCTTTTAAGACAGCCACACGGAGTTTTGCTTCTTCTGCGTGACGGAGTTTTTGCTGCTTTTCGATTATTGAAACGCGGTCGCTTTCCGCCATGCCTTCAAAGTCATTTAAGATATTGCCCTCCGCATCGGAAATCGTCAGGTTTTCAGCGGAAAGCCCTTCTACTGCACTCAAAATGAGCCGCTGAATGCCGAGTACGCGCTTGCGGTCAAGAGCGATGCTGCTGTTCGGAGTCGTTTTAAGAATAACGCTTGCCGAAACCGGCTTTTGGTCGGCAGCAAACAGCGCATTATCCGGCAATACAATCGTAACGAACGCTGCGCTGATGTCAGAAATCGCTTCAAGATGCTGTTTAAGAGACTGCGTAATTGCGTTTTTTAAGCGGACATTTTGTTCGGCATCCGTTGTAGACCAACTGCGCTCGTAATAGCCGGCAAAAGGGTCGATATTCGACGGCACAAGCCCTTCGCTGATGAGAATACTGCGCATTTTACGCGCCGTGTCTTTATCGGCGACGGAAATGTAGCCGTCATCGGAAACGTACGCTTCTACATTTTCTTGAGAAATGCGGTCAAGTATCTGACTGCGCGATACTTCATTTGTAACGGGCGCATTAAAGATTCTGACCGTCGTGGGGGCGAACGATACGCGCGCCGCCACAATGACGGCGGCAACAACTGCTGCCGCAGCGCCCACAAGAATAACTTTTTTAATGACGGAACCGTTTTTCCAAAAGTTTTGCAGTTTTCCCGTCATTGTTTTGAGCCATTCGTTCATGTGTTCCCTCCCGTGAACGAACTCTGAGAATATTTGTGCAATACTCTACCAGATATAAAGAATTCTGAAAAGCAATATAAGAATGAAACTCTCTTATACTCTTATTCAGAACTTGTAGAAACTAAAATGCGCTTTAACCGCATTCAGAAGTTTCCGTACTACCGCGTAGTCGTTATTTCAGACCACCCCTGCACCAAACGGTCGATTACCGTCTTTGCCAAATTAAGCGACATTCTCGCTTTTGCCATCGCAACCGTAACGTCATGAATATCGACTGATTCAGGCTCGGTTATAAGCTTCTGTTCAATATCGGCGACATTCATCTGCTGGTCGTTCATTTTGTTGACGGCGTTAATCAAATAATCGTCGAACGAAACGCGCGTTTTTTTTGCAGCGTTATCGGCGGCGTTCAAAAGCCCCGTATCGATATGGAGCGACGTTACAGAGCCGTTTGCCGTAATGGCGGACTTTCCGTAGTGCGAGGCATCGCTTCGCGCCATCTGTAATGTTCCGAATTCGGGTATCTTCATCTTTTACCGCCTTTTCTCAATTCTTTTCTCATTCGTTTATCTATTGACTTTAGCGTCCAATTTCCAACGCTGCCGAAAACATCGACTTTGCGCCTTCTATCACTGTCGAATTGGCTTCGTACGCACGGGACGCCGCAATTAAGTCAACCATTTCGTTTACAATCTTTACGTTTGGATATTCCACATACCCTGCATGAGGTCCCGTTTTAATCGCGTCGGGATTGTCAGGGTCGTGGATAAAAATGCCTTCCGACGTATCTTTAACAATTTCGCGGACGCGGACTCCCTTTCCCGGCCCTTGATCTAGATTGGACGGCGTAAAAGGACTTCTCCACTGCACATTTTTATCGGCAATCGGCTCAAAAATAACGCGAGAACGCTTAAATGCGCCGCCCTCCTGCGTCCGTGTTGTCGAAGCGTTCGCGATATTGTTTGAAATAACGTCTGAGCGGAGCCGCTCCGCGCTCATTCCCGTTGTTGCAATATTTATACTTGTAAAAAGTCCCATTTTATACTCCTGTTAAGTTAGGCTGCACCAGTCCACTCTGCTGTTCGAAAATCCTACTTCCGCATTGCAATATCGACTTGCGAAAACTCAAAGCCGGTCAACTGCGTCAGCAAGCGATACTGCATTTGAATCTGGAGTATTGCATTCGCTTCCGTTTCTGCATCGACATTATTGCCGTTGGCTTTTGCTGCCGTCGTATAATCAAGAACACGACGCGGCTGGACATCGCGGTAATCGTACGGCTCGTTGAGCGCGATATGCCGCTCGTCTGTACGCGTCAACTGAAAACTGTTTTTCGCCTTTTCTTCGGACTCAAACGCGCGTTTTAACTCGCTTTCAAAATTGACCGTCGTCCGCTTGAAGTTAGGAATGTCTGCGCTTGCAAGGTTATTTGCGCTCACCTGATAGCGCAGCGCATTCGCATCCATTGTGCGGTGCAATAAATCAACAGATTTCGTAAACGTGTTCATAGTATAAATGTCGGAATTTTATAAGCGGAGTTTAGCGCTTTGTCTGCGGGAGGCAGAGAACGTTGTTTGAAAGACGCAATGGGGTTCCGCCCGCACGAGTTTATCCACATCCCTGCAGGGTGCGGATAAACTCGCAGAGTAACATCGTTAGGGAAGACGCGGCATTGTGAAGCGGCCGCTTTAAAGGACTTAAAAAAAACACCATTTCCCGGCAGTTTTGCTGTTCGGCAAAAACTGAGATGAACGGCGCACTGTTCTGTTCTATCGCCCCAATATTTTTCTCCGCCGCCAAATACAAATTAAAAAAATCGCTTGCAATATATCTTTCGCCGCTATAAAATCGCCTTAAAGAAAAAATGACAGGAGTAATTGACACAAATGAGCGAAACCACTCCTTTGGGGGCCGCCCGGCGCCCGCGCCCCCGCGCGCGCGGGGCGCGCGGGTGTGTTCGTGGGCGCGGG
>CAUTOZ010000095.1:0-8632 GCA_963539635.1 uncultured Treponema sp. | reverse complement strand
ACTGAAGATTGCTGTTCTGATTCAATTCCTGATACCGGGAGACCAGCGCATTTACGTCCTTATAACTCGGTGTAAGCGCTTGAATCTGCTTGAGGTATTGCAGCGCTTTCGCAATGTTTTGCTGCGCAAGATAGGCTTGAGCAAGTTTGTAATAAATCGTAAGTCGCGTTTCGGGCAAAATGTTTTCCAATTTGAGCGCTATTTCGTAGTCGAGAACGGCTTTATCGCTTTGGCGCATTTTATCATGTATCGTGCCCGCCGCAATGCAGGACTGCGCGCCGAAAGTCGGATCAGAACGCAGGTGCATAAATATTTTAAGCGCCTTATCCGCCATGCCGGTGTCTTCCATTGCCGAAGCGATGTAAAACAGCGCTTCTTTGTCAGCAGGATTTACGTCGATGACTTTTTTAAGGTGCGGCAGACACTCTTTGTATTTTTTTAGCGCATACAGCGAATTGCCGAGTATCTTTTGCGCCTCTGTGCTTTCGGGATCAACGGCAGCAGCGCGTCGGGCGCACAGGAGTGCGCGTTCAAAGTCTTTTTTTTCGAACATCAAGCGGCTCATGTACAAGTTTGCCTCGTAATTTTTGGAGTCGTTTTTAAGCGCTTCGGCAAAGCCCTGCAGGGCTTCATCGAGTTTTTTTTGCTTATATGAGCACACGCCAAACCGCAAGGGAATGGTAACCGGATTAATTTCCGGATGAAACTTTATCATGCCGAACAGCGAAGCATATAAGGGCAATGCCTTTTCGTAATTTTTTTCTCCGTAGTATAAATCGCCGAGTGCCGTCAGCGCGTTTATGTTCCGCGGGTCGTACGCCAGTTTTTTTGTGCAGTCTTTGATAAGCGCATTGCGGTTTTTTGCTTTGGGCGTTTTCTGTCCCCCCTGCATATTGCTTTTCCGTCCGGAAAGCACCATCAGCAGCATAACAAGCAATGCGGCGATTATAACAGAAATCAAAATGGGAAGAATGGAAGACATAAGCAAACTCTCCTTAAAAATTTATTTTTTGAGTTCCTGAATCATTTCCGCGATTCTGGAAAGGGCTGTTTTTATTTTTTCAACGGACGTTGCATAGCAGCAGCGCACGTAGCCTTCTCCGGCAGAGCCGAACGCACTGCCCGGAACGACGGCGACATTGTATTTTTGGAAAAGCCGCAGCGCAAATTCCTCGCTTGAAAGTCCCGTCGAGCGGATGTCGGGGAACATATAAAAGGCTCCCGTCGGCTCAGGCACAGGAAGCCCCATCTCGCAAAAGGCTTTATACATGAGATTCCGCCGCTGACGGTAACTTACGCGCATTTTTTCGACTTCTTTCCAGCCGTGTTTTAGACCTTCGAGAGCCGCATATTGACTCATAATCGGCGCACAGATGGTATTATATTGGTGAAGCTTTACAATCTGCGCCATAAGTTCATCAGGAGCGGCAATCCAGCCGATTCTCCAGCCGGTCATGGCAAATGACTTTGAAAATCCGTTAAGAATAATCGCATAGTCTTTCATGCCGGGAAAACTGCCGATTGAAACGTGCTTTACTCCGTCATAGACGAGCTCGCAGTAGATTTCATCGGCAACGCACCATATTTGACGGCGCGTTATGACTTCTGCCAGTTTTTCCAATTCGTCTGCGGGAATGGTTGTGCCGGTTGGATTACTCGGCGAGCAGAACATAACGGCTTTAGTTTTCGGCGTGCAAAGGCGGTCGAGTTCTTTTGCCGTCGGGGAAAATCCATTTTTGCTCGTATCAAGCCGGACGATTTTTGCACCGGTCAAATGCGCAAGCGGCACGTAATTAACATAGCACGGCTCGCACACGATAAGTTCGTCTCCGGGATTTAAAATAGAACGCAAAACTGCGTCCACCCCCTCGCTTGCCCCGACGGTAACGAGGATTTCATTTTTCGGCGCGTAAAAGAGGTTATAGCGTTCCATGTAGTGCGCAATTTCTTCGCGCAGTTCCAATAGTCCCCAGTTTGACGTGTAGGATGTGTGTCCTTTTTCAAGATGATAAAACGCCTCTTCGCGCATGAGCCACGGAGTCGGAAAATCCGGCTCGCCGACGGAAAGAGAAATAACGTCGTCGTGTCCGATAAGCATTTCAAAGAATTTGCGGATACCGCTCGGCGGCGTTTCTTCGATTGCGCGGCTGAATTTGTCCTGCCTCGTATTCATCAGGCAATTACTCCTTCGCGGTTATCGCGGTCGCGCTCGATGTATACAATACCGTTTTCTTTATATGTCTTTAAGATAAAATGCGTCTTGGTTGAGCGGACGCCTTCAAGCGTAGAAAGTTTTCTTGACACAAAAAGGGCAACTTCTTGCAGCGTGTCGCCTTCAATAATGACTTTTAAATCGTAACCGCCGCTCATAAGGTAGAGCGATTTTACCTGCGGAAAGCGATAAATGCGGTCTGCAAGCGCATCAAACCCATGTTCGCGTTCAGGAATGACTTGTATTTCGATTTCCGCACGGACTTTTCCTTTGGCTTCGCTGTCTTTTTCAGGATTTACGATTGCTGCATATTTTAAGATTACGCCGTCATCTTCCAGTTGTTTTATAATCGCGTCGACTTCGGCAGCTGTTTTTTTTGTCATTGCTGCAATATCTTCTATCGAAAGCCGCGCGTTTTGGCGCAAAAGGTCAAGGATTTCTTCCATAAAGTAAACTCCGAGCGCGGACGCTCTAAAATATGTTATAAGATTTTCGGCATAGTTTCAATGGAAGTGAATATGCGCATTCGGAAAGGGGGATGAGGGACTAGAGGAGCGTGAGCGGGTCGATGTCGCACTCGATATAGACGCTGCTGTTATGCGTGTATTCGTTTAAGAGTTTTTGGGCGGCGCTGCGAATTGTTCGTATGTCGCAGCTTTTTAAAATGATGTGATAGCGGAAGTTCCGCGCGATTTTGAGAATAGGGCATTCGGCAGGTCCTATAACGCTTCCTCCTTTGCCGAGCGTTGACGACAGAATCTTTGCCGCGTCGAATGCCGTCTCTTGCGCGTCTTTTTGTTTTGCCGCGCGGAATACAAGCCGCACAAGCCGCGAATACGGCGGAAAGTCGAGTAAGCGGCGCTGTGAAAGTTCGTATTCATAGAATTCTGCCGTTTTTCCTTCACAAGCAAATTTTACGGCTTCGCGCTCGGGTGCGTATGTCTGTACGATGACTTTTCCGTCCGGGAAATATCGTCCCGCCCTGCCTGCAACCTGCGTTACAAGCGAAAAAGCGCGTTCCGCCGCGCGGAAATCCGGTAAATGAAGCGCTGTGTCCGCCGATATAACGCCGACGAGTTTGAGTCGCGGGAAATTTAAGCCTTTGGCGACCATCTGAGTGCCGAGCATGATGTCGTATTCGCCGTTTTTGAATGCAGAAAGTTTTTCCTGCAAGTCCGCGCTGTTTTTTATATTGTCCGCATCGATTCTGACGATACGAGCGTTCGGGAATTTTGCACGTGTTTCGGCTTCTATAAATTCCGTTCCAAATCCGGAATATCCTACATCGAGTGAACCGCACTGAGGACAGGATGAAGGAGCGTCTGCCGTCCAGCCGCAGTAATGACAGCGCAGACGATTTTCGCTTTTGTGGTAGGTCATAGGGACTGAACAGTTGCGGCACATCATTTCAAATCCGCAGGACGAACAGCGGAAAAAATGCGTAAATCCGCGTCTATTCAAAAAAAAGATGACTTGCCGCTTTTGTGCAAGTGCTTTTCGCGTTTCTTGGACAAGCGTTTCCGAGATGCTGCCCGCATTTGCGCTTTTTGAAAGGTCTACGGTTTGGATTTCAGGCATTGCGCCGCCGGAAAGACGATGAGTCAACGTGTGCCGGATGAGCGTCCCCTGTTCCATTAAATGCCATGCTTCAACAGAAGGCGTTGCGCTTCCCATGACAAGCGGAATGGAGAGACGTGCGGCGCGGTACATAGCGGTTTGCCGTGCATGATAGCGGGGCGTGTTTCCTGACTTGTATGAAGGGTCATGCTCCTCGTCAATGATAATCAGTCCTAAATCCGGCACTGGAGCAAAGACTGCGCTCCGCGCTCCGATAACAATCCGCGCTTTTTTATGGAGAATTTTTTTCCATTCGGCAAGGCGTTTTCCTGCCGTCAAGCCTGAATGCAAAACCGCCGCCGCGTCCCCAAAGCGTTTTACCACAGAATCGACAACCTGTTTGGTTAATCCTATTTCCGGCACCAAATAAATAACGCCTTTGCCGTCCGTTAAAACCTGCTCCGCCGCATGAAGAAACACTTCCGTTTTACCCGTGCCCGTCGTGCCGTACAAGTAATGGTACTGCGCCGCAGCATTTTTTGTCGGCGTTACAATACTTTCCGCTGCCACACGCTGTTCGGACGAGAGTCGGATTTGTGCGCCGCTTTCAAAGTCCGCTTCAAACGGAAAACTCATTCCCGCCGTTTCGCGCCTGCCCGACGGCGCCATAGCGAACAGCGCTTCTCCGACCGAGCACAGATAATACTGCGAAAGCCAGAGGGCAGTTTTCATCAATTCCGGCGGTAAAAGCGGCTCCACATCTAAAATCCGCATGACCGGACGTATTTTGTCTTTGTAAGTTTCGCATTTTTCCGGCAAGAAGTCATAAATCTCCGTAATAAAACCTGTCGTTTTCCGGTTTCCAAAGCGAATTTCCGCCCGCATTCCTTTTTCGATTTTTACATCGCTGTCAAGCCCGGCTGTTGAATACGTAAAGGGCTGGTTGAGCGGAATATTGAGCGCGATGTCGAGATATTTCACAAGGAGCGTCCTGTTAAGTGATAAAAGCGCGCAGCGTAGTCGGGCGAAAGCGTGAGAAGGCGGTTTTTGAAAAGTTTTAAATCTTCCCATGCCGGACGCTTTAAGTCTTCGTTCCGGAGGAGCGCGCTCGGATGATACGTTACCAGTACCGGAATATTTTTGTATTCGTAAAAGCGGTTTCTAAGCCGCCCAAGAGAGTTGTCGGTATTGAGCAGATTATGCGAAGCAACGCGCCCCATCGTAAGAATCATTTTGGGCTGCAATGCATCGATTTGCGCGTCAAGAAAAGTCCTGCAAGATGCGCATTCATCGGGTTCGGGGTCGCGGTTTTTGGGCGGACGGCATTTTACGATGTTTGCAATAAAGCAGTTTGCCCTCCGGTCAAGTTCGATAGCGTTGAGCATTTTATCAAGGAGCTGCCCCGCACGCCCTACGAACGGCAAGCCCTGCCGGTCTTCTTCTTCCCCCGGTCCCTCGCCGATTATCAATACGTCTGGATTTTGCGCTCCCATGCCCGGAACAACGTTTTTTCGCGTTGCGGCAAGTTTACAGGAAGTGCAGGAATGTATTTTTTGCGCGATTACGTCGATTGAGTCATATTTAATAGAAGAAACTTGAATTTGACTGTCCGCATCTGTCAAAGAAAGGGGGACTTGAGTCTCGTCGTTTATAGAAAGATTGTCGTCAATTTGACTGTACGCGGGTTTTTCATCGTCCGTAAAGTTGATTTCCTCTTGGAATTGCTGCGTTGTAAAGCCGTATACGCTGCCTGAAACTGCGCGAAGGAGTGCAAAAATCGTCCGCTTGTCCTGTCCTGTCATTTGAATGCGAGAATAGCACATAACTTGTAATTCGGGCAACAAACAAGTATACTTTTCAAAAATCACGGAATCAGTATTTTTATATGTTAAAACGAATCGGCATTCTTGCCCTTTTTTTTGCGTTCTCGTTTCCGCTGTGTGCGCAGGTGAGCGTAAATCCTCAAAATGACTTTTACTCTGATGCGCTCGGCTGGCGTCTAAAAGGCTATATCGGCGTTCTTCCGCAGGTAAAGCCGTATCCTGCGCTTGTTATAAGGAAGATTCTTGAGCGCGTTACTGAATGCGAAGACTCAGAGGCGGCGCAAAAAGCGCGTGATTATCTTGAACGCTATTTTGAAAAGTCCTGGCACGCAGGAATTGCAGGCGGCGCTGACGTTGCAGTAAAAAAGTTTGCCGGAGATAACGCTGACAAATATTCCGCCGGCGCGCTCGGGTACGGAAAAATTTTTGCTTCCGGCGACAACGTTTTTTTAGACTTCGTTTCGCTCGGCTATGAAGCGGGGTTTACGACGACAAACAATAATTTTTTTGCGGCGGACATTCTTCCCGCGTTGGAAATTGATGAAAAGCGCCGCTTTATAAAAAATTATTCGGCAAAAGCCGGAAATGCGGACTTTTTATTCGACGTAAACTCGTCGGCGGCTGTCGGAAACGAAAAAATCTACGGCACGTTCGGTTTTCACAAACTCGGATACGGCGCGTCCCTCGAAGACGACATAATCTTAAATCCTTCTTCATATCAACTTTTAAACGGCGCGTTCCACTACAACGGAGAGCGTTTTAAGTATTCGCAGGTATTCGCCCTCCCCTTTGCGCACGCCTATCGTAGTCAAAACGATTACGGGGCGGTAAAGTTTTTGTCGTTCCATGCGCTTGAAGTGCCGCTTTTTTCGAACACTTTCAGTCTTTCATTTTACGAATCTGTCGTGTGGGGCAAATATTTTTCGCCCGCTTATCTCATTCCCGCTCCGTGGTTTGTCGTTGCGAATGTCGCAGGATTCAACGAAAACGTTCTTTCCGGCATCGAAATAAAATGGCTTCCGATTTCTTCTCTCGCGCTGACTGCAAGCGCGGCGTTCGATGATTTAAAACTCAAGCAATTTTTCAAACTCAAGATGAATGAAGCCGCCGTCCGCACAGCGTTTAAAACCGGCGTTATGTACGCGCCGACATATTCTTCCGTCTCGCTTATCAGCCTCGATTATACGCTGGTAACGCCGTACACTTACACAAAGTACAACACGCTCGATGATACGTACAATTTTTCTGACTACACGAATTTCGGTATCGGTATCGGGTCAAAACTGCCGCCTAATTCCGACAAAGTTGCGCTCAAACTGCATTTTAAGCCGCTCCGGAGTATGAATGTTTCCGTCGGCACCGTTTTTGCGAGGCATGGAAACCCGTACGAAAGTTTGACTGACGATGAAGCGGCAAAAATCGGCAGAGACTTTGCAGACGTATCGACTGCCGGAGACATCGCAAGCGATACGCGCGGAGCGGACAGCGCCCTCGATGCTACGGACTTTTTGAAACAGGAGCATATCATGTACGTTATGCAGACCTCTCTTGGGCTGTCCTACGAATTTATCAAAAGGGGACTCTTTTCTGCGGAAGTTTCCGGCAGCTACACGTTTGAGTACATAAAAAATGACGGCGTTACGGGGCAACTCTATCATTCGGGGCTGTCGAACGCGGCGGATGCTGCAGCCGCGCGGCAAATTTGGATTTCCAATCTGCATGATTCGTACAATCATTATTTCAACTGCGCACTAAAAATACTGTTTTAGCGGTGTCTCGTATGGCGAAGCGGAAATTCCTTTTTTTATACTTAAATACAGGAGCAGGGCATATTTCGGCGGCGAAAGTGCTTGCCGAAGCGATGCGGATCCAAAATCCCGATGCAGAAATTAAAATGCTCAACGGGTTCCCGAAGCACAAGGCGGGGCATTTGCTTTTTGAAAAAGGCTATAATTATGCCTGCAACTACGTGCACGGAGCCTTTCCGCTCATTTACGACCTTGCAATGAACCGCTGGGCGCAGGACTTAGTGCGCAGGATTCTTGCGCCGGAAGTGCGCCGCTACCTGCGGAAAATGATTTTGCGAGAAAAGCCGACTGACATCGTATCTTTTCATTTTGCGGTCTCTCCGTTTATCCGTGAAGTGTGCCAAAACATTCCGTGGAAAATCAACGTAACCGTCATTGTAACTGACCCCTTTACCGTTCCGCATTCGTGGTTTTTTTATCCCGATATGCAGTACATGGTCTATTCAGATGAAGCGAAAAAATCTGCAATCAAAGAATGCGGTGTTCCTGCAGAAAACATTACGGTCATTCCGTTTTTGATGAACCAAAAATACCGTCTTCCGTTTTCAAAGGACGAAATTGCAGCACTTCGGAAAAAGCACGGATTTGCGCCGGATAAAAAAATCGTTCTTCTTGTCGGGGGCGGCGAGGGACTGCCGGGGGCTACGGAAATTATCAACGAGTGTATCTTGCACCGTGCGCGCTTTTCCGTCGCGGTTATCTGCGGACGCGACCATGTAAAACGGCGCAATTTTAATCTTTTGCGTCTCGCGTATCCCAAACTTGACTTACACGTATTCGGTTTTATCGATTATCTTGACGAGTTGGTAAAAATCTGCGATTGCGCAGTGATTAAAGCGGGACCTGCGACGCTGTTTGAAGTCCTTTCATGCCGGAAGCCCGTTATCGTGTGCAAGTACATTCACAATCAAGAGCTGGGGAATATGCGTTTTGCCGTCAACAACCGCGTCGGCTATTTTATCCGCAGTCCGCGCCGGATTTTTAAAAAAATCAACGAACTTTTAAGCGATACGGATTTCGACGCAAAGATGGCGCACCGTTTTGATAATGTTCAAATTGACACGGACGCATCTAAAGTCGCTTCTCTTCTTCTCCAAAAGTAAAACGCTTTATTTCACGCTTTTCAAACGCCTCTTTTATAAGCTCAGCGCATTCAAGTGAAGCGAAAATCTCATTCGCCCGCTCTACAGTCCCGCGCAAGACCGGATGCTTTGGGCTAAAGAGGACGCAGC
>CAUTOZ010000094.1:0-8717 GCA_963539635.1 uncultured Treponema sp. | reverse complement strand
CGTGTTTCACAAAGTCAAAAAGCTCAATCTCAAGTTTACGGCTCGCCGTAAATCCAGGCGAAAGAACTATCGTCGCCTTAACCGCCTGGCCTGCAGAAAGCGTAGCCCGGGTACCGCCCGCACCGTATAAATCATTCAGGGATTCCCCAAACGGCTGCAGACAGAGAACACAACTGCCCGCTCATCAGCGCGCTATTCGCTTAAAAATGCCGCTTCATATTGTCCGCCGGTAATGCCGCTCAGCGTAAGACTTTCATAGCGGATATCGTACACGTCATTCATGTCCGCCGCGCCGGTAATGCCGTCGTGTTTTTCAAAAAGGAAGCCAAGCCGAAAATCTTGCTGCATAACCATCGTCGAATACCCGCTTTCGCCGGAAAAACGCTGATGTGTTTTCCAACTGTCCTTGTTCACGAAGGCATCGAGCGTAATGCCGGACATAATAGGACGCCAATAAATGCCGACATCGGTGCGAATATGTGGCTCTCTGCTTTTGGGATGCGGTTTTGACGACAGCGGAATCGACTGGAGCGCAAGGTATTCCGTTTTCTGTGTCGCAGTATTACGCGCCGGTACAATCAATATTTCGCCGTTTGTTCCGCGTTCTTGCCCCAAGTTCGCTTTTTTCTGAGTTTCCCAGCTGCCGGTGCCGCTCGCTTTATTCGTATACGTGAATATATTGAACCATCTGCCGTTTTCCGTACGGCTTGAAAGCAGCACTCTGTCGTCCGGCAATTCTTCCGCCTTTGCTTCATCTCCATTCCCGACAGGAGACGATGATGAGGAGCCTAGTACGTGCCACGTCTCCCCGAAGTCGTCGGAGTATAGTACAAAATTGCCTGCCAGAGCGGTATTCGTATTTTTGACTAAAATGACCGCGTAAAGTCGGTAATAGCCGCCGTTTTTTATCAAACGAGACTGCATAATCTTCCCCGACCCGAAAAAGAGCGTCCCCCAGCTGGCGTTCAAATTATAAATTGAATCGGTAATTTCTTCCGGCTCTGTAAAGTTTTTCCCGCCGTCATGGGAACGCAGTCTTACAACCTTTAGGCGGGTGGCTTGCTTCCCCGCTTTATAATGTCCATAGCGCGTATTGCCGTGCGCACATAAAATAAGAACATCATCGGAATCGCGGTCGGCGACAATAGCAGCATCTCCGTACCCGTACCCATACTCTGGATCATCCGGCGCATTGGTAATTTTTAGCGCGGAATCATCCCAGTGAAGTCCATGGTCAGAAGAACGCTTTAACACAAGATCAACGCGATGAATATGAGAGGACTGTCCCCATTCCCCATTCGGACCAAAGCGCCCTATGTCCGCCGTATGACCATACCGCAGGTCTGTAACGGCAATAAGCGTTCCGTCCTTTGTTTCCGCTAACGCAGGAATTCGAAAATAATTGTTTGTCCCATTTGAAATTTTACTTTTCCATAAATCGTGCGCCTCAATGCTTTTCGGCATCCATTTCGCATAAAGCGTCATGTCCGCTGTAACAGTGTCCGCCGCAGTCCATGCCTGCGTACACGTTTTATCCCGATACCACCCGCCAAAGTCCCACGTACGATGACTCGGCGGCAGAAGAGAGCCGGCAGGAATCCTATCGCCGTCCGCTACCGTAACCGGCGCAATGGACTGCGTATAAATCTTCCGCGCATTAAAATTGACGGTATAAAGACTAGTCCACTTTGCATACAGCGTGATGTTTTTTGTAACCGTATCGACTGTAAGGTCCCACTTGTTCGTACAAGCCGGCTCTTTATACCAGCCGTCGAAACGCTTTTTCGATGCGCTCACAGTCGGGAACTGCGACGCGGGTATGGTTTTTCCCTCTTCAATAATTATGTCAGACGGATTACTGGCAATTCCCTGCGTATCAAACTTGACCGTATATCTTTTTATCGCAGGCGTAAGCGGCGTCAATGGAACCGCTTTTACAGTCCATTTTGCATACAGCGTGATGTTTTTTGTAACCGTGTCGGAATCGTTTTTCCATTGATTTGTGCAGGCGGCTTCTTTAAACCACCCGCCGAATACTTTACCGTCTGTTTCCGGCAGAGCGGGCAGCTGTTCGTCGGAGAGTTTTGCGCCTTCACGTACCCGAAGTGCGGCAGGAGCGGCGCCAATGCCTTGCGTATCAAATGTTACCGTGAACACCTTAATTGCAGGCGTAAGCGGCGTCAACGGAACCGCTTTTGCAGTCCACTTTGCATACAGCGTTATGTCTTTTGTAACCGTGTCGGAATCTTTTTTCCATTGATTTGTACAGGCGGATTCCTTAAACCAGCCGTCAAATATTTTACCGTCCGTTTCCGGCAGTGCAGGCAGCTGTTTATCGGAGAGTTTTGTGCCGACTTCCACTGTAAGCGTCTCTGGATTCCTTCCGACCCCGTTTGCGTTAAACGTAACGGTACATAACTTTGCGGCTAAATCGGCGCAGCCTCCGAGAGCAAACGCGAGTACGACAGCGAAAAGCAAAAGATATTTTTTCATACAAAACTCCGAAGAAAACAGCCCCGCTCGAAACATCTTCCGAACAGATTTCGTCCTAACAACTTTGACCGCAGTCCCCTCGCGCCGCATCCAAATCGTTCTTATACTACCCGCTGACAGATTAATATAACTGTCTGTTATAAGTCAAGAAAGCAAAATTACTAATCACTCTTCATCTGCTTTCCTCCGTATTTTCTCTAATATCCACAATCGTATGCTCGTGGATATTCTCACGCAGGCGGGAACTTCGTTATATCTTTCACCCCCATTCTCCGCTGCCCGCACCTCTCACGCCCGCTTGTTGAAACGCTGCTTACGTCATATAATCCGGCTATGAAAAAGGAAAAACTTGCTTCTTTAATTGATCATACGGCGCTTTCGCCTGATGCGAGCGTTCGCAGTATTGTGCAGTTGTGCAGTGAAGCACGGCAGTATCGGTTTGCGTCCGTGTGCGTAAATCCGTGTTTTGTTTCTCTGTGCAGAGAAGAACTGGAAGGCAGCGGGGTCAAAGTTTGTACAGTCATTGGCTTTCCGCTGGGGGCTGTTACGCCGAAAAATAAGGCGGACGAGACTGCCGCTGCGGTCGAAAACGGCGCAGACGAAGTCGATATGGTGATAAACATCAGTTCCGCTATTGATAACCGCTTTAATGATGTAGAAACGGATATTGCTGCTGTCGTCAACGCTGCTAAGGCGGCAGGCAAAAAAGCGGGACGGGAAATAATCGTCAAAGTTATTCTTGAAACGTGCTTTTTAAGCGATACGCTGATTGAAACGTGCTGCCAGTGCGCAGTAAAAGCAGGCGCAGACTTTGTAAAAACATCGACGGGATTCGCTAATCCTAAGGATGCGGATGGCAATGCGCTTCCGAACGGAGCAAGCGCGCGCCACATCGCCTTAATGCGAAAAACGGTGGGCAAAGACTTCGGCGTAAAGGCGTCCGGCGGAATCCGCACGGCGGAAACGCTTATCGCTATGCTTGAAGCGGGCGCAAACAGAATCGGCTCGTCAAGCGGCGCAAAGATTTATGAAACGTGGGACGAAAGCGTCAAAGTGAAAGGCTGGGACGACTAAAGTCCTCTGGTATTCCCAAAACAGCCGCCGTTCGTATGCAGGACGGCGGTTGTCCGTTTACAGGAAGACAGAACAGCATGTTGACTGCATAAGCCGAGCTGTTTCAACGATGTAAAACCCGTCAATTTGAGCAATAACGACGAACAGATTTATTTTAAGGAGTTAGTATGAAAAAAAATTATTTTATTCCGGCAGCGATTGCCGCGGTACTGGCTATGGCAGCGGGCTGCCGCAAGGCAAAGACAGACGGAACGCTTGTTGTAGGAGCGACCTCCGTTCCTCATGCGGAATTTTTGAATCTCATAAAGGACGACTTAGCAGAGTCCGGCGTAAAACTTGAAGTCCGCGAGTTTACGGACTACGTTACGCTCAATGCTGCCGTTGAATCCGGCGAACTTGACGCAAACTTCTATCAGCACATTCCGTATATGGAATCAACGAATGCGGAAAAAGGCTATCATTTGGTAAGCGCAGGCGGAATTCATATTGAGCCGTTTGCCCTCTATTCGAAAAAATACAAAACGCTTGCTGACTTGCCGGACGGCGCTTCCATCGCCATTCCAAACGACCCGACAAACGGCGGGCGGGCGCTTTTGCTTATCCAGTCGGCAGGATTGATTGAACTCAAAGACGGCGGCAGTGTACTTTCAACGCCGCTTGACATCGTAACAAACCAAAAAAAGTTGAAATTCAAAGCGATTGAAGCCGCTTCCCTTCCGCGCGTGCTTGCCGACGTTGACGCAGCCGCGATAAACGGAAACTACGCAATTCCGGCGGGCTTGAGCGTTACAAAAGACAGTCTCTTTGTCGAAGGCAGCGACTCGCCCTACATGAATATCGTCGCCGTAAAACAAGACCGCCAAGAAGACGCTGCCGTAAAAGCGCTGGTAAATGCACTGCGAAGTCAAAAGATACGAGACTACATAAAAGAAAAATATCCGAACGGAGAAGTTGTCGCGGCATTTTAACCGTGCAGGCGGTGAACGGCAAAACTATTCCGCCGAAAAACAGACAGTTTCACGAAAAAAAGAAAAGCGCGGCAAAAACCGCGCTTTTTTCGTCAGCATACCGGCTAAACCGTTTTATTCGCCGCTCTCTTCTTCAAAATGGTAACTTTCACTTTTGTTATCGAATCTGTATACGTAGCGCTTTGATGAGCCGACGGTAATTTCCTGCTTGCTCGGTCCGTATTTCGTCGTAACGGTGCGGGACAGGATTCCAGGACGCGTTTTTTCAAATGTTGACTCGACGATGTGTGTGCCGGGAGCGGCGTAAAATCCTGCGCGCATTTTTTCCGTAAAAAGAGTAGGGCGTTCGCCGTCAACGGAAATGATTTTTATCGTGCCCATGAGATATTGCGTAAACGCATTGCCTTTTCCGATAAAAACTTTTGACGCGTTCGGATACTGTTCAAGAAATTCCTTTCTCCGTTTGCTGTCAGTCTTTAAGCGGTAAATCATATATGCGATGTACAGCACCGCTGCAATGGGGATAATAAAAAAATAATAAATTCTTCCAATGTTCATAAATTCCTTCCTTATGTGTAGTATGTTTTACTCTGCCCTTTCGGTGTTGAGTTTGGTAACGCTGTTTTCTCCGTCAAAACCGAGGTCGTCAAGCAGTCTGCTGAATTGCGTAATGCCGATAAGTTCGCAGTCAATGCTCTCTTCCGTGCCGTCTTGCTGCGTAACGTAGAGCGTGCACTCAGTGTCGCCGCTTGAAGAAACCGTTTTTGCCCGAAAATGAGTCGAAGCAATCGGATATTCCATCTTTTTTTTGCCTTTGCGGATAGTCAACGTCGTTCCGTCGGTCTCGATGACAATCATGTTGTCGATAATGACCAGCCAAACGTAGGAGGCATACGCCGCTGCAAACACAAGAATACGCAGCACCGGCGGCTTGAGCCATATCGACGCGATAAAGGCAACGACAAGCGCCGCCGCCGCTCCGAAAACGAGGTTTACAAGGACTCTGTGAACCCTTGTTTTGTAGATGTTTTTCACCGTAATCTCCCTGAAAGTGATAGAGTCAACCTGCTCAAAACGTCCGTTTAAAGAGCAGGTTTATTGATTGTGGGCGAGATAATATCGGCGGCGGCACTGTTTGTCAAACGGAAAAAATTTCTACCGGACGACAGGACTACCCTTTGTCTTCTCTGCAATTTGCCCGCCCGCGCACTATTCGCTATAATCCGCGCATGGCTAAAATTCAAATGAAGAACAAAATCGCTGAACTTGACGGCGACGAGATGACGAGAGTTTTATGGCAGGTGATTAAGGATGAACTGTTGCTCCCCTTTATCGATTTGCAGACTGAATATTACGACCTTGGCTTAAAAGCGCGCGACGACTCCGACGACAAAATTACCTATGCGGCAGCAGACGCGATAAAGCGGCTCGGCGTCGGGGTAAAGTGCGCGACCATTACGTCTAACGCGGCGCGGGTTAAAGAGTATAATCTAAAACAGCTGACCCCCAGTCCCAACGGCATAATCCGCGCGGAACTTGACGGGACGGTTTTTCGTATGCCGATTTTGACGCGCCGCCTGCACGGGACTGTTTCCTGCTGGAAAAAGCCTATCATTTTGGGACGGCATGCGTACGGCGATGTCTATAAAAACTGCGAAATCAAAACGCCGGGCGCAGGAAAGGCGGAATTGGTCTTCACCGGAGCGGACGGGACGGAAATCAGAAAGACAATCATGGACATGAAAGGCGCCGGGATAATTCAAGGAATTCACAATTTGGATGAGTCAATTGAAAACTTTGCCCGTTGCTGCTTTACGTATGCGCTTGATTGCCGCGTTCCCGTTTGGTTTGGCGCAAAAGATACGATAAGCAAAACCTACGACGGCAATTTTAAGTCGATTTTCCAGCGGATTTTTGACGACGAGTACAAGTCGAAATTCGAAAATGCGGGACTTGAATATTTTTATACGCTGATTGACGATGCAGTTGCCCGCGTTATGAAAAGCGAAGGCGGAATGCTCTGGGCGTGCAAAAACTATGACGGCGATGTGATGAGCGATATGGTTGCGTCCGCCTGCGGAAGCCTTGCGATGATGACGAGCGTCCTCGTTAGTCCCGACGGCAAATACGAGTTTGAAGCAAGCCACGGCACGGTGCAAAAACATTATTACCGCTATCAGAAAGGCGAAAAAACATCGACGAACCCGATTGCGCTAATTTTTGCTTGGACGGGTGCTCTTTCCAAACGCGGAGGACTTGACGGCACTCCCGATTTGCAGGACTTTGCCGCCCGCCTTGAAAAAGCCGCGCTCGACACCATCGAAGACGGCTGCATGACAAAAGACATCGCAGGAATAGCCGCCCCCGCCGCAACAAACGTCGTTGACAGCTGGGAATTTATTAAAGCAATCGGCGGGCGATTGCGGGCGGCAGAGAACGGAGTTTAAAGATTTAACGTAATTGCCGCCCGCACAGGATTTTGCCTGCGGGCAAAATCTCGAGGAAAAATGGAGTTTGATGGGCGGCGGCAGCAAACGTTGGGCGGGAAAAGAGATGTGAATGACATAATGGAGTTACCGCCCACTACAAGGTTGTTTACAACAAACGTATAAAAAATATTTGGGGCAGACAGCGGAGTTAGATGGCATTCTGGAAGTTCTGCCCGTGCATCATAATTATTTATAAATTATCCCTCTCTTTCGCCCCGCAATAAAAAATGGCGGACTTCGTTGAAAGAAGTCCGCCGGTCTGCATTTTATGAGAATAGACTTTTAGTTGCTTGTTATCCTAAGATAGTTTTTGATTACCGGTATCGTTCCCTTTATAGAGAAGTTAAAATCCGCGACATCTTTATCCCCAAAAGTATTTTGGCTATTTGTATCAAATTGGTATTTTGTCCAACCAGCTTTGTCTTGTGTTTCCGCTTTTTTGTCGCTTTCAATACAGAGATATTTGCCGCTTACTTTCTCAACTTCATATTTCAGCCGCTTTTGGTCGGCAAACTCAGGCATTATTCTGGCGTAGAATGTAAAACCGCTCTTACCATATTCAAGTATTCCGCTTTTATATCCTCCGTTGCTTGTTGCGTCAATTTCAAAATTCCCTTTTATCACCTCAATTCCCATTGGTTTTTCCCACACTGTCAGCGTAAATGATTTTCGTTCGCTTGTTGCCGCGCTGCCGGTTTTGGGGTCGACAGGGAAGACGTAGAAGGTTTTTTCCGCGCCTGACGTATGCGCTTTGGGCTTTATCGTTACGCCGCCGTAAGAAGGATAGTCGTATTCCGCTTTTTCAAGGAAGTCGGAAGACGGCATGCCGTCGCTTTTTTCAGTGATGATAAAGTGCTGGTACGGACTGTACGCCAAAATTGTCCCCGTTACCCTTGGATAGTCAGAATCTCCGAGCGTCCATTCCTGCAGGAGAAAGCCGGATTGCGTTTGACATCGAATGGAATCGAGGCGTGCAATATCGTCATACACGGTGATTTCTTTTTCTGCCTTAACGCTGCCGTCCAATGTAGACGTTGCAATCACGGTCATTGTTTCCCCGTTCTGTACGCCACTAGGATTGCTGCATTCAAGTTTTCCGCTATCAGATATTTTGAAGTTTGAACTCCAGTACGGTTTCGTTTTGATTTTCCACTTCACATCCGCCAAAGCAGCAGGCCCTGCAGCTCCGTATTTGCTTACAGCAGTTGCAGTCAGCTGTAATTCTTCGCTTTTATACATTTTATCAGCGGGGTCGGACGTTGTTATGGAAATGCTTTGCGGAATAACGGTTCTGATGTCAACAGTAAGCTCTTTTTTTAGCTCCGGTTTGATACGAGATGTTACCGTAACTTTTACCTTGCCCTCTTTAACCCCCTGCTTGTGGACGGTAAGCGCCGCTTTCTTTTCGTCGGAGGGGTCTTTTGTCAGCGTGCAAGAAGAATTATTGTACGACCACTCAAGTTCGCCGTATGCGTCTGCCGGAGAAAGTGATGCCGTAAGGTTCACACCGCCGCCGTAGCACACAAAATTTTTATCTGCCGTAAGAGCAGTAATTGCCGTCAGTCCTTCAGAGACGGTAACGGTTACGCTGTCTTTTTTGGAAACATCGGCTGTAGACTCCGCAGTAATCACTGCGCTCCCCTTTGCGACGGGCGTTAAAACTCCCGTGTGCTCGTCAACAGCAGCAACGGAC
>CAUTOZ010000093.1:0-8864 GCA_963539635.1 uncultured Treponema sp. | reverse complement strand
TGTGTGTGTGTAGTTTTGGTGCGTGTAATTTGTTATTTTACGTGGAATTGCAGCATGCTAGCCGTTGTGGAGGGGAAATTTACACCCTAAACTTCCCGACTTCCTCCGCCAATCCTTCAATACTATCCTTATTCTTCCTTGCCAAATCGTTAACCTCATGCACCGCGCGGTTAATCTGCTGTACGCCTGCCGCCATTTCGTTCATCAAGTCTTTGATGACGGCGGTGAGCTGGTCGAGTTTCCGCATTTCGTCTGCGACGCCTTTGCCGCCGACAAGCATTTCTTCCGAGCCGTTTTTGACTTCGGCGGTAACGGCGCTGATGTTTTTGATTGCCGCCAACACCTCGCGGCTGCCGTTTTCCTGCTCTTTCATCGCGGCAGTCAATTCTGCACTCATGGCGCGGACGTTTTCGGATAACTGGAAAATTGCGTTGAACTTCTCTTCGACAATCTTCGACGAGTCGGACAAGCCCTTGATGTCGTCGCTCAACTTTTTGAGCGTGTCGGTGATGGTCTTTCCCTGCATTCCCGCTTCTTCGGCAAGTTTGCGGATTTCATCGGCGACGACGGCAAATCCCTTTCCTGCTTCGCCTGCGTGGGCGGCTTCGATAGCGGCATTCATCGCAAGGAGGTTCGTTTGGTCGGCGATATTTTGAATGACGCTCGACGCTTCAATTAAGCCGCCGGATTCGTCGGCAATTTTCTGCGTTACAGTGTTCGACGTCAAAAGCGTTTCTTTTCCCTCCGACGTGGCGGCGGCGAGATTTTTGACCATGTTATCGCTTTTTTCAAGCGAATTCGTAATGGAGGCGATATTGGCGACCATCTCTTCGACCGCCGCCGAAGACTGCACCACGCTCGCGGACTGCGTTTCAATGCTGCCGTTCAGAGTCTCTATCGTGCAGATAATCGCTTCAATCGTTCCTGCCGTCCGCGAAACGCTTGTCGACTGCGCCAGCGCCTGCTCCTTCACTCCGTCGATATTTGCGCTGATTTCGTTTAAGGCGCTTGCGGTTTCTGTCATGTCGGAGGACAACTCTTCTCCAATCGATTGCATAATGCCTGAAGTTCCGCCGACATTTTTAAGCGAGTCCGCGATTTTTACAATCGTTTTATTGAAATACGAAGCAAGGTCTGTAATCTCGTTGTTTCCGGTTACGGGCAGGCGCACCGTCAAGTCTCCTTCGCCTTGAGCAATATCTTTGAGCGCCGCAACTGCGGTGCGGACGGGTTTTACGATAGTGCGGGCAACAAAATACACAGCAGTCAGCGCGGCGAACAAAATCACAATGCCGATTCCGAGTATTGAGGCGCTGAGTGCGTTGACTTCGCTCATAAACTCGTTGACGGGAACGGTTATGATGACTGTCCAGCCGCTCACGCCGATTTTTGCAAACGAGGCGACTTCCACTTCTCCATCCCACGAAAGATAGCCGATTGCAGGCTCTGCCGCTGTCATCGCCGTCCGTTCGAATTCTGCCATGCTCGCATAGGAGCGGTCTGTTTTTGCTTTTTCCGCGCTGTTTTCCTGCGCTTCGACGACCGATTCGTCGGGGTCGGCAATCGTAACGCCCGTCCGCCCGATAACATAGCACACGCCGGTCTGTCCGATAGTAATGTCGCTGATGTAGTGCGAAAGAAGTTCGCCTGCAACCGCAGCGCTCAACACTCCGACGATTGTATTTCCATCATCTTTTATGGGAACGGCAATAATGATTTGCATTTTCCCCGTAACGCGGGAACGCAGCGGTTCTGAAATAAAGTTTGAACCTTTGAGCGCCGCTTGAAACCATTGCCGGTCGCTCATGGCAATACGCCTGCCGTCGGCTTCATAGCGAGTGCCGTTTACGTCGCATATTCCGAAATATTGAATCTGCGCATTGTTCTCCGCTTCTTTGTCAAGGAGCGCCGCCCGGTCAACAAAAGAAAGAGAGGAATCGCGCAAATACGAAAAGCGCGATACGCCTTCGACAAATTGAAAAAGCGCTGCAATTCTTCCGTCGATAATGTCTGCGGCAGCGACAGCCTTGTCTTTGAGGTGGCTTTCGACTTTTTCAATGACGGCTTTGCGCGAAATATGGACGGCAAATATGCCTTCAACGCTTGCCGTGATGATAAGGAGCAGCCCGAAGACTGTAATCAATTTTTTCCGCAAAGAAAAATACGTAGTCATAACCTGTATATCTCCTTAAAAACTATACTGAACGCACCCCGCCCGATGATAGAATCGCCGTTTTTCGGGGTCGTGAAAAAAACATTCCGTAAAGCGGCAAAACTGCAGGCGCGGCGCAGGAGACACCGTTTTCACGATATGTTTTAAAAGTTGTGCCGCCGACTTCATCCCCTTTTATTCGTGCGGAAGATGCAATACCCCGCGCTTTGTGTCGAAATAAAGGGTATTGCATACGCCCGCTTCCCCGTAAGCGAACAACATACCTTACAGTTCTGCGGCGAGTTTGTTGATTTTGCAGCAGAGCGGCAGGGAAGCGAGGTTTTTGCACGGATACAACGCATACGGCTGTAATAATTCCTTTACCAGAATTGGAAGTGCGCATTTTATCCGCACTCGTACAGTCTATCCGCTGATAGAATGCGCTGCGTTTGCGCTCTAAAAACCGTATAAAATGGAATGTATAGAATGTTTTGAATAAAATACGGTATCCCCTCTGCGTACGCGGGGGGGGGGGGGAAAATTCTTATTATCATTTCTTACACTCTCCTTTGGAACTTTTTATAAATCCTATTTTATACCATACCAGCAAAAACGCAAGGGCAGGGCAGACGGCAGAGAACGATATTTGAAAAACGGAACGGTGTCCCATCCGCACAAGATTATCCACACGCCTTTCGGAGCATGGATAATCTTGCAGAGAAATGGAGTTTTACGCCGTGCGGTAAAACTTGCCTTCAAAATCGTTTTATGTGCGTTTCGCAAACTTGAAGCAGGCAGCAAACTAAATTGTATCTGTAAAACCTGCTTAATCAGTCCGCCCCGCTGTATGCAGCACCCTCCAGATATTTTTTTAGAAAGTTTTCCAGTAAAATTTTTCAAAACCAGTTGTTCCCCGTAGGCGAGAGAACAACGTTTGAACTGCAAAATGGAGTTTTTCAGGCGGTGCATTTTCTTTTATCACGCCCTTTTCGGCAACTGAAAGCGAAAGTTGAGAAAGCGGCGTCATAAGCAAAAAAACGGGAGTGAGCATGATTTTTCTAGTCATGTTTACAAACCGCTTAAAGATATGCAGAATGGCAAGGCAGCGCAGTCAGAGCGCAGCGGAAAATCCGTATACGGAGATGAAAATGGTGAAACGTTGTGTGTTATCGGTTTTTGCACTTGCGTATCTTATAAGCGGCGCGGCGGCAGGGATAAAATTCGGGGAGGCGGATATAAATGCCGCGGATAAAATTGCTTTTACAATCAGTCATTCATTTGCGGGAACATACAAATACAGCACGGCGTTTACAGCGGATTTAAAAGACGGCGTTCCCGTCAGACAGCCGGAGCCGATTACATATTTTCCGGAACGGCTGGAACTTTTGGAAGACGCGCTGCAAATCAGAAACCGCTACGGCATTGCACACTACGACTTTAAAAGCGGAAAAGCTGACTGGAAAAAAACGTTTAAAAAACTGCCGCTGTATTCAATGCGGACGCTCCCCGCTTCTTCCAGTCCTGACGGCAAATGGCAGTGCATAATAGAAAAAACTCGGTACGCATCGGGTTCGCTTATTCTTGAACAGACTGCAACCGGCAAACGCGCCGTTATCGATACAGAGTCAGCATTGAATTATGGGCATCTGCCGGTCAAATGGAAAGCAGACAGCAGCGTCTTTGTGTATGAAAAAGGCGGCGCAGTCTACTTTTGCAAGCCGGAAGCCTTTATTAAAGGGATTGAAGCCGAAGAAAAATACCGCAAAATCTGTTCCGGCTCGATAAATGCCGTGCACTGGGCTGACGGCGCAAACCTCGTCTACATTGACGGCGATATCGTGTACAAACTTGGTGCAAAAGAGTTTTACACACGTGCGCTCTATTCAGAAATTATCGGAGGCGGCACGGCTCTCGGGCGGCTCCCAGAACGCTTCGATTCAGAACGCGATGTATTCAGCATCAACCGTGCGCTTTCTTCGATCGTTGTTATCAAGTCCTCAAAATTCTTCTCGTACTATCGGCTCAAATCGGCGGCAAACAGTTATCTTGAGATTTTACAGACGGGTGCGTACATCGACTCTGATGCATCGGTTTTGGACGCGGAAGTTATCTGGGGCAACGCGGCAGACCCGTTTATTTGGTTCAGGCTTTTGCCGTATTCGGGCAAAAAAATTATGTCGGCAGTGTATCGGCTTTCAGGCGGACTTACGCGCATTCTCGAAATTGAAAACTCAAATACCCCTGCACTTTCTCCTGACGGCACAAAATGCGCATTTTTCTCCGGCAGCACTGTCTTCGTGTATGATACTTCAAAGTGGACTAGAATGGTGGAACTCGAGGGCGAAAACACCGTCAGCCTTCTTTGGAAAAATAACGAAGAACTTATTGCAGGCGGCGAAAGGACAACGCGCCTCTGGAACACGGCATCCGGCGGCATAAAAATGCTGTTCGCGTCTTCTGCGCAGTCAGTTTTTTGGAGCAAAGACGGCGCACTTGTTACGGCAAATACCGGCGGAGGCCTTGCACTCGGCTATGACATTCAAAGCGGCGTGTGGACTACAGAAACGTTTCCGGCTGACGAAAGCCGCATTTTGAATTCTAATGGACATTACCGCGTATTCGTCGGGCGCACCGATAATGCCGACTATGAAAACGCGCTGTACGTGCGGACGTTGACCGGTAAGGCGGCGACAAACGCTCTTTTTCCCGAAAGCGTGGAAAAGACTGCGGCAAAAAAGAAAGCCGCGCTGTTTTTTGACGCATACAATGCCGCAGACGGACTTCCGCGCATTCTTTACGAACTGTCGTTTTACAATATACGCGGCACGTTTTTTTTGAACGGGGAATTTATACGCCGCTATCCGAGCGAAACGCGGCAAATTGCACTTTCCGGCAATGAATGCGCGTCGATGTTTTTTACGCTTGCGGACTTTTCGAAAGGCGGCTTTGTGCCGGACGAAGCGTTTATCCGGCGCGGACTTGCACGGAATGAAGACGAATTTGCGCTGTGCACGCGAAAGGAATTGTCGCTGCTCTGGCACGCGCCGTATTATGCGCTTCCAGAATGCGCGGCGTCGTTTGCAAAAAAAGCAGGATATGAAACTGTCCGTCTTGTGTCCCCTGCGCATGATTTAGTTTCGCTTGAAGACGCGGCGGCAGGACAACGGTATTACACGGCGGAAGAAATTATTGATGAGTACATAAACGACCTTGAAAACGCCGGCGGCGGGGCTGTTTCCGTTGCCGTCGGCATACCGCATGGCGCGCGCGAAACGTATCTGTATGAGCGGCTTGACCTGCTTATCAGCGCGCTCCTCGACGCGGGTTTTGAATTCGACGCGGGCGGAAAGAAATAAGCTTTGAAAGATTTAATGCAGTTGCCGCCCGCTGCACGTTTGCGGCGGCGGAGCATTTCCAGTCAAAACGAGGCGTATGCAGTCAACTGTGTGAGCGGGAAAACGCTTTGTATGATAGAAGAAACTTTTGGTGGAGGTTGATATGAAATTGCAAAAAACAGCGGCGGGGCTTTTTGCAGGCGCGGTGCTGGCATGGGCTGCAGGGGCGCAGTCGAAAGAAAGCGTGAAAAACGGCGCAATTTTGCATTGCTGGTGCTGGTCGTTTAAGACGATTGAACAAAATATGGCGAAAATTGCGGATGCGGGCTTTACGGCGGTACAGACGTCTCCTGCAAACACGTGCCTTGTCGGCGATAACGGCGGCTTAGAGCTTATGAGCCGTGAAGCGAAGGGCAAGTGGTATTTTCACTATCAGCCGACGGACTGGAAAATCGGCAATTACCAACTCGGTACGCGCGACGATTTTATTGCGTTATGCGCGGAGGCGGAGCGGTACGGCATTGCGGTTATCGTTGACGTACTTCCGAATCACACGACACCGCAAAAAGACAAAATTGCGGCGGACTTTATCAATGCTGTCGGCGGGCTGGACACGCTCTACCACGCAAAGGGAATGCGCGCAATCGGCAACTGGGAAAACCGCTTTGAAGTCATCAATCAGCAGATGGGGGGACTGCCCGACGTCAACACGGAAAATCCGCTGTTCCAGTCGTATTTTATGCGCTACATGAACGACTTAATCGACTGCGGCGCGGACGGTTTTCGATTCGACACAGCAAAGCACATCGCGCTTCCTGACGACCCCAAAGATGAAGCAAGTCCAAAAAACAATTTTTGGCAGGTTTTTACGGGGCGCGAGGCTATAGGCGGCGTTTCATTAAAAAAGGCGGATGATTTATTCTTGTACGGCGAAGTGCTGCAAGGCGGCGCGTCGCGGGAAGACGAATACGGGAAATACATTGCAGTTACAGCGAGCAATTACGGCGGTATTTTGCGGAGCGCAATTTACGCGCGCAAGTTGAATGCGAAAGGCTTATCGAATTGGAAAAACGATGCGGGCGCGGACAGGCTTGTAACGTGGATTGAGAGCCACGATACCTACGCGAATAAGGGCGAGTCCGCCGCGATGAAAAATTTTCAACTCCGCGCAGGCTACGCGCTTATCGCCGCACGAAGCGGCGGAACGCCGTTATTTTTTAACCGGCCGCAGGGAAAAGAAGGCGTACAGTTTCCCAAAAAGAGCGGCACCGATGAAGGCGTTTCAAAAATCGGCGACATCGGAAATAGAGAATTTATGCACGCGGAAGTTTCCGCTGTAAACAAGTTCCGGACGGCGATGAGCGGAGAAGATGAAACGCTTTTAAACGGTTCATCGCTTTCCGTGCTCGTCATTAAGCGCGGGGAAAAAGGCGCAGTCATAATCAACACGGCGGAAAAAGGCAGTGAAAAGATTGCAATTCCTCTTGCGCTTCCGGATGGGACGTATACGGACACTGCAAACGGCTTAAAATTCAAAGTGAAAGACGGAATGCTGACGGGAAAAGTGCCGCATGAAAAAATTGCAGTCGTTTATGAGCGCTAAAAGCGCGGACACGTGCAAAATCTTTTCGACGGCGGGGACGCGTTTTGTATTTTTTAAGGAGTGATATGAAAGACTTGTGGTTTTTGAAACGATTTTCACGGCGGCGTTTTGTGATGTCGCTTGTCGGAACGATTATGCTTGCACCGACGATTGCCTTTCTGCGGAAAGCGGAACTCGGCATTGACCCGTGGAACGGTTTTGTCTTAAACGCGGCGCGACTGTTCGGGACGGATTATTTGACGCTATACCCGATTTTAATCGGACTTTTGCTTGTCGCCGTCTTTTTTGTCTCGAAGCACCTTATCGGCGCTGCGACCATTTTGAATTTGACACTCATCGGTTTTTTGACCGACGGCTGTATGTTTTTACTTGACCGGTTTGTAACGGTTTCCAGCCTTTGGCAGCAATTTGCCCTGCTTATTGCCTCGCTTTCTATTTTGTGCGTCGCTTCGTCGCTCTATATTACGGCGGACTTAGGCGTTTCCTCTTACGACGCAATGGCGTTGATTATAATGGAAAAAACGTCGCTTCAATTCCGCTGGAGCCGCATTATGACGGATTTTTCGTGTGTGCTGCTTTCAATTGTATGTACGGCATTCGCGCTGTGGGGGAATGATGCGGGACGCATTTCGCTGTTAGATTTTTTAAGCCGCGCTCGTATCGGCATTGCAACAATAATCACCGCGCTCTTTATGGGGCCGGTAACGCAGTTATGCTGCCGCTATATCGCCATTCCCCTGCTTGGAGAAGCCGGAGAAGTTGAATAAGGCCTGCGCGGGCAGAGGGAGAGAATAGGTGCCGGAGAAATACCCGTTTAATCTGCACGCGGCGAAACGCTTCCGTCCGGCGGATTACAGCGGGTGCCAGTAACGGCGTTTTTTTGTCATCTCGCGTACCCCCAAGCGGACTGGAAAGGCAGCGTGTCGAGTTTTTACTGCCGCTCCAATCCATTTGCGCGCAAAACCGCACCGACTGTGTTGTCGGTTGGAAACTGAGAGTGTAGTTCCTGCAGGGCGGACGTAAACATTTCGTGGTTTTCGATATATTCATCAAACGAAAAAACGCTGCTGTCGCCGCCAGAGAAATCTAAAAAAGCGCCGCGCCGTCGTCTGCACTGCGCTGCAAATAAATCAAAACGCTTTGTCTTCAGCGCGTAATATAAAATGTGCATGATTGGATGAATGACGGTGTCCAAAATCATGTAACGCCGCATTTCAAAATGAAAACCTGTCGGAAAATCCTTCCGCTCCAATTCCGTATCGGAATACAGCGAAACAGCATTTTTGTACTCATCCAACTCGTGCAGCAGCGCAAAAAGAATGCGCTCAAGCGATTCAGTTTTATTTTTTTGCCAGGCTGCGCGGTTGAAGTCGTCAAGATTTTTGATTTCAGAAAACGGCTTGGCGTTTGCAATAGCGATTATTTTATTCCGGGAAAAAATAATCCATTCTAAAATGTGCGCGGCAATGTCTCGGCAGTTCCAGTCATCATACGATGATACGGTCTGCTCCGCCTTGTACGCACTTATAAAATCGGAAATATCGGATTTTGTCCCATCGATTTCTAAAAAAATCTGTTCTGCTGTCATTATTTGTATTCCCGCTGCGGAATATGTTTTTCCACTTGTAGTATTGCCAAGAAGAAAAATCGCCGCAGGCAGACGGCATCGTTCTATCGTTCAGACGCCGTTGTCCCGCCCGATGGTCTGCCGCGCACGACATATAGCTAAATGCCTTTTAAAACAGCATCCAGAGCCAGAGAAACGGAGCTATAA
>CAUTOZ010000092.1:0-8933 GCA_963539635.1 uncultured Treponema sp. | reverse complement strand
AGGCAAAACGTGCGGCGGACGCTACCTGGTTAAATCTTTTACAAAAAGTAGTAACCGCCCGACAAAACTTTTGCGGGCGGAACGCCGTTAAGTCTTTCAAACCTCGTTCTATGCCGCCTACCTCAGTTTTGCAGGCGACAGGCGGTGCAGTCTGAACGACACAATAGAGTTTCAGGGCAGCGGCAATAGTCAGCGTATCTTGCGTTGCGCGAATACGTTTTTATGTGGAGCCGCACCCTGCAAAACAGCGTTTTCCGAGACTCTTTGAGGTAGGCATTGGAGTGAGCGTCCTCATATTCGAAGAGCTTTTCAGAAATAATTTTTTTGTTGACTGTACTGTACGGTGAACTTTCGGTTTTACGTCGCCGGTTACCTCGTACCGCCTTTTCCAGTCAATAAGTGCACTGATATTTACTTTGAACACCACCACAGACTGTGTCACTGACTGACCTTCCTGCCCGCACGAGAATATCCACAACAGTGCGGGTCTGGATATTCTCGCAGAGAAATGATATTTTGCGGGTACGCAGCATTGTAAAGTGGCGGCTTTATCAGGACTTAAAAAACATCATTTCTCGGCAGTTTTGCCATTCGGCAAAACGGGGACAGGCGGAAACAGAGGTTTTATCTCTTAAAGTCATTTCGCTGCCGCCTAAACTCTGTTCTGCCGCTCGAACTACGGCACCCGCCCGCAAACTCTACCACAGGGGGAACAGGGATCTACTATGAAAGACGGCAAGTAATTTTCTCAAACAGCGATTGCTATGCAAAAGATAAGTTGATATAAATCTTCTTCCAGGCGAATATACAAAAATTTTGCAAATTTGATCTGCAAAACACAAGGAGATTGAGCATGGACTCACACGAGAACGCGATTAATGCGGATTTTTCAAAGCGGATCACGGCATTGCGCTTTATTTTAACGTGCTTTGTCGTATTGATACACAGCGGTGCAGCGGCACTCACTTGTGGAGACAACTCGGTAACAATCACTATACCTGTGTGGGCGGACGTGATTCATACCCTTGTCGTCGGGGCAACGGGGGGGGGGGGGGGGGGGGCCGGCCCCACGTTCTTTTTAATTGCCGGGTATCTGTTATTCGCAAAGCCTAAAACACCGGCAAAAATCATAAAGTCAAAAATACGAAGCATTGTCATTCCCTATCTGAGTTGGACTGTCCTTACAATTTTTGCTTATTTTCTTGCGCAAAGTTTTCCATTTTCAAAAAACTATTTTACTCAGCCGCAAAACATCATTCGAAATTGGACTGCAATTGATTTTCTCAAGTCATTTTTTTGCTATTTCAACACACCAGACAAGAGCCCGTTTCTCTATCAATTTTGGTATTTACGAAATCTCACACTGCTCATTGCCCTTTCGCCGCTCATAAAAAAAGCCGCACACACCTTTCCGCTTTTGTATTTGACTGCCTTAACGACTGCAAATATGCTGTGTGCAGCCGATATTATTCAAGATTCGCTTGTACTGATTCAGTCTCTATTTTTCTTTTCACTCGGATTGTATGCAGTCAAGCATATTACGACAGCACTGAAAATGCTGGACTCCATCAAGGGCAGAGATTTTTTGCTTGCATACGGGATAGTTGCATTTCTCGATATTTTTCTGAGCTTCCAGCATATCAAAGGCGCAGCACTGCTGAGTATCGGCATTCGCTGCTTTACAATATGTTCTGCGTTCAAACTGGCAGGTTGGTTGTCGCAAAGAGAAAAAATCTATACGCGGCTTGCAGTACTTTCGCGCTATTCGTTTTGGATTTACGCAGGTCATGCGCCGTTTGTCATTGCAGCGGCGGCAAAATTAAGTATACGAGTCTTTCCCTTGCAGGGCAGTTTTTTCCTCATCCGTTTTTTCGGCATTGCATTTTTGTGTATTGGAATGTTGCTTTTCATCGGCATGCTAACGAAAAAAGCGCTGCCGAAAACATTTGGACTTCTTATAGGAGGACGGGACAAATGAGGAATTGAGAATTGGTGGACGGTAAAAATGGCTTTTGAAAAACACAATGGAGTTGCTGCCCACCCGTAAATATCCATATCCTTGCACGGGATATGGATATGCTCGCAAGAAAAATGGAGTTAGAGGGAGGCGCGGATAGATTTGCGGACTTCCCTCCATTCCATTTTATTTTCCCCGTATCGCGGGAATAAAATGAATTAAGTAGTCAGCAAACGAAACGTAACTCAAAAGCGCACACGCTCCAAACAGAGTGAAAAGCGCGGCTCGCACGACGGTCATATACGCGCCGTCAATACCAAGACGGAGTAGGCTTTCTGCGCCGAGCATGACAAAACCTGAAATGATATAAAAAACGGTTTTGAGTTTACCGCCTTTCCGGGCTGCAATGGTTATGCCGCGCACCGATGCGGTAAGGCGCAAAAACATCATGGCAAATTCCCGATACAGAATAAGAATAAAAAGCCCGCTCGGCATATACGCAGCGCCTCTTATAGAAGAAAATGCACAAACAAATACGGTCAAGTTCAGCATAACATCGGCGAAAGGGTCAAAGATTTTTCCAAAATCGCTGACCTCCCCCCGTTTCCGCGCGTAATGACCATCAAGATAATCTGTAAATTCGGCAAGTGCGAGCAAGGGCAGCATGACGAATGCTGACAGTTTTGCCGCAGACGGCAGAGAAAGCCAGAGGGGAATATGATAGAGCATAAAAAACACCGGCGCAAAAAGAGCGCGGCAGAGCGTAAATTTATTTGAAAGTTTCATAGTTTCCGCATTATTGTTGGGAACGGTGTAAAAGTCAATCAAAGCAGGAATTTACCCCGTTCAGATATTAAATCTGTTTGACAAAAGGTATCAAACAAGCCTTACATACGCGCCTTAAAGTCCTGCACAACACTGACGGCAGAAGATACTGGATAGCCGGGCAGTTCTTCCGCAGCAATACGCAGTGCGCGTTCCACAACGGCAGAGGAATTCGCAACGCCTTGGAGAACTAAAGCGCCGTCTTTAATAACTATGCGCAAAAATTCTATCGAAAGTTTATAGTCAAAAACCAATTTGTTGACTAAGTGCTGGCATTTTAAAAGTTCGGAAAGCCGCTTTTTTCCGGCACGCTCTTTTTCCTCGTCGATAAAATCGGAAAGCATCGTACAAATCATTTTTGAGGCGGACTCTGCCGTAAAGATTCCTGTGTTAAGCACCATCAAAAAATGCGATGCATCGTCGATTTCCACGTTGAAAAAACTTTTATGAAAGCCGTAACGGTTCTCATCGCTTTCGGTAATGCGCTGCAGGGCTTGTTTTTCGTTCCAGTTAAACTCTTTTTGCAGGCGCGCCATGCGGATTTCGTTTTTGGCGACAAAACGCAGCGAAAGCAGATTCGAAAGATTTTCGAGAATTAAAAACGCGCCGCGTCCGATGAGAATGCAGTCCCCTTGAGCAGCCGCTTCGAGCACCGCCGTCTGAAGGTAATTTAAGTATTCGTCACGGTCTTTGACAAGTGAGGCAAAAAATCCCGGTTTCCGCTCGTCGTATTTTTTTAATTTGTCGGGAGGAAAGCCTAAGTCAACAATCCGCCGCTCTATTTCCTGTCGATTTATGAATTTATATCCTGTTTTTTGAGCGACTGCGCCTGCAATTTCATCTCCGAGCGCCGCAACCTGCCGCGATATAGCGATAACTGCCATACAATTCTCCCTTACTCGTGTGCCTGCTGTAATGTACCTGTAAAAAAAGCGCCCGCGCCGCTGACTTTTTTAAAGCCAAGGTCGGGCGCTTTCCATATCAGGAATGCGCTCTATTGTGCGCCGAACGTTCCGTATTTTTTGGACGGAGCGTAAACGCCGCTTCGACTTTCGCCTTTGAGACGCGGAATTTTAATTTTCATGCCCGGTTCGATAATGTTCGGGTTGTCGGGATTTTCCATCGCGTCCTTGTTCGCTTCGTACAATTTTCTCCACATCCACGGATTATTGTAGACGTAAGGACGACCGGCAATATTCCAATAGCAGTCGTTCGCTTCTGGCCACGGACGCACCACGTAGAATTCAGGAAAAGCGGAACCGAGTGCGCCGTCAAGCGCGGCAAGCGATTGTTTTGCATACTCGACGGCCGAAGCCCAGTCTTGTCTGCCGTATGCGCTTTGAGCATTCGCATAGGCTTCTTTTGCCGCTGCGTACGAATCAGGTGCAGTTTTATCTGCACCAAGTTTTTCGGCTTCAGCAATTGCGTCTTTTGCCTTCTGCATATATCCGTCAACATCCGTCTGAGCACGCATTTTGTCGATATAAGCCTTTGACAGCGCCGCGTTTTCAGCAGCCTTTTCGGAATATTCGACGGCAAGGTCATACAGCCCTGCGTTGTAGGCGTTTTGCGCCTTTTGTGTGTATTCGTCGGCAAGTTTTTGATAGGTATTGTTCGTATAACTTACCGCAAAAACCGCTGCCGATAGTAAAAACGCCGTTACGGCGGCAATTATTTTTTTCATTGCGCGGCCTCCTCTGGGATTGTTTCAGGAATAGACGCTTTTTGAGCGGCAGGGTCGGCAAAAGAATCGTCTTCAAGCAGTTTTGCGTCCGCCGCCTCGATTCCCTGCACGCTGTCACCGGCAAGCGGCGCTTCACGGTCAGCTTTAACCGCATACCGATTGCTTTCTGCAACCTTTTGGCGCGCTTCGTCCATCGCTTTTTTTGCCGCCTTGCGCTTTTCCGCCACCGCGGGAACCATATCGACAAACTGCGTTTTTGCTTCCCTATAATGATTGTATGCCGACTCAGGATTTTGCTGAGCGTAGTTTGCGTCTCCCGTACGGAACTCGTCTGTCGCGCGCGCATATTCAGTTTTTGCGGCAACCGCAGCCATTACCGCGTCCGCATCGCGCTTTGCCCGAAACGCTTCGAGCCGTTCGTCTTTTGCAAACTTTCTGAAAGCCGCGCGAATAACGTTTTTAAACGCGCCGTTCGCTTCGTCCGCCTTCGCGCGCATGGAAGAGCCGGTCAGATTAGCCGTGCTGCCGAAAAGATTGTCAAATTCTTTAAGCGCCGCGGAACCTCTGTCATATGAAGTTCTGTCATAACTTGCATAGCCGTTCGTGTCGATTCTCTCCTTCGCTTTTTTCGCATCCGCATAAGCTGCCAGCGCTCGAAAGCGCTCTTCAGCGTCTTTTAGACCGGTGGAAACGTCTTTTCTCGCCTCCGCCTGCGCTTTTAGCGGCTGATACAGTGCATCCGCCGCCGCAAACTGCGCCGCCGCAGCCTTATCCGCGCCTGCCTCCAGAGCCGCTTTTCGGGCATCTTCGGCAGCAACAAGTTCAGGATTCTCTCCCGCTTTTTGCGCCGCGTTTTCAACCTTCGTGTCAGGTTTTGCATCCGGACTTGAACCACAGGACGCAAAAACAAAGGCGAACGCCGCAGCGCAGACAAAAGGAATATAATTCTTTTTCAAATTGAACCTCCTATTCCGCTTGCACTTTATGAAATTCGATTTGTATCTTACAATACTTTGAAAAGAGTAGCAAGAATTCGCATTTTTTGCGCTTCTTTCTTTAAGGAGAATTTTATGGCAGATGATTTTTCATTCGAAATTATCGAATCGCTGGGCACCATTTCCGAAAGCAAAAGCGGCTGGAAACTTGAATTGAACAAAGTTTCGTGGGGCGGACGACCTGCAAAATTCGACGTGCGGAGTTGGGCGCCCGACCACCAGAAGATGGGAAAGGGACTGACGCTTACCGAAGACGAATTAAAATCGCTTGCAGCGCTTATCGCCTCGCTCAATTTAAATTAAAACGGCTCGGCAACGTAGACTGCGGACAGCGCGCCCTTTTTTACGCAGATTTCGTATAAAAGTTTTTGCAGCAAAATATCTTCAATTCGGCTGCCGCCTGAGCGGATGTCCATATCAGACGCAGCAAGCAAAGAAAGAATCGCCGCCGTCTGCCCTGCCGTCCACACGGAAGAAGCGCGCGCATACTGCGACTGGACTTTTTTACCGGAAAATCCGTTGATTTTCAAATTAAAATCGTTGAGCGCGCCGGCTGAGGCAAGTTTGTGCCACGCGCCAAGTTTCCGAAAGCATGAAGAAAGTCCCGCAATAACCATGACAGACGAGTTTTCTTTTGAAAGTCGGATTTTTTGCAGAATTTCAAGCGCGCCTTCAAGCCTCTCTGACGGAGTATGTTCAGGCTCTGCCATGCAGTCGAACAGCGAAAATACGTTTTCTTCCTTTGTATCAGCGATAACGGCGTCAACGTCATCTTCCGTTATTTCGTGTCCCGGCGGGAAACAGACAAAAAAGCGCGAACACTCGTTTGCAAGCGCACTCGTCGTATTTTCCGTAAGTTCAAGTATCGCTTCTGCCGCTCGTTCTGAGATTGCGTAGCCGTTTTTTGCGCAAAACGACTTGAGCCACGGGATTTTTTGGTTTTCAAACATTTCCCAAAAAATCTTTTTATTGGACGAAGGAACCGCTTTTTCGATTTTCGACTCGAGTGCAATTTCCTCCGATACCAAAACGAGCGCGTTCGTTTCCGGCGGAGCAGAGGCAATCCACGAAAGGATTGTCTCAACGTCATCTTTTTTCTTTATAACTTCCGCATTTTTTACGACGACGCACACGGCAGGAGAAAAAAGCGACTCGTTTTGCAGCACCGCCATAAACTCCTGCACAGGCGTTTCAGAAGCGTAAAACGAGTACTGCTCAAGCGCGCCGTATTTTTTTTCGAGAGACTTTTTTACGGCGTTTACAGCGTCGTCCCGTCCCCCCGTTTCAGGACCAGTATACAGGTAGACGGGAATCACGGTGCGAACGTCCGAATAATGCCGGAAAGCACACCGACGACAGTTCCGCTTGTCCGTTCAGGATTTTCCAAGCGGTCTTTTTCGTCTTCATCTTCAGTGCGGCAGCGCGTAAGCGTCAATGCGCCGCCTGCAAAAATTGCGCACAGCCGCTCATCTTTTGCTTTGCTGCTTTTTTCGATGACTGCAATATCGCCTGCAAAAATTCCTTCTGCCCGCAGATTGTCATCGTTTACGCGGAAAGCAAAATACTTTTTTCCGCTCCGGCACACCGGCTCCCCAATCTGCAAGACTTTTTCGATAGTTTTATCGGAAAAACGCGTGTTTTCAGACGAAGCACTCCCCTCCCCTGCACACTGCGAGGTGAACACAGGCACCCGCGCAAAAAAAACGGGTTCTTCCGGGTTTTCGCCTTTTGCCAGCACCCGCAGCGCGCGCGAGCGGTGCTTCCCTGCAGCAAGAAAACCTTTTTTTTGCAGCGCGGCAAGATGGTCCTGCACAGCGCGGAGAGAAATCCCAAAATGCTCGCTTATTTCCCGTACCGTCGGCGGATAGACATTCTTTTTTGTAAAATCGGCGATAAACGAAAGCACTTCCTGCTGCCTGGCAGTAATGTTTTTCATACAGTTACTCGTTTCCTACCATTTCTGACAGCAAGCGCGTTTATTCTTCGTCGAACTTTGAATTAAACAATGCTTCCAGCGCAGCGGCGGCTTCCGCTTCATCGTTTCCTTCCGCCTGCAAAGAAAGCTCGGTGTTATAGCCGGCCGCCATCGTAATAACGCCCATTATCGACTTTGCATTAACCGACGTATCGTCCTTTGAGAGGGTAATTTCCGCATCGAACTTGTTTGCCGTCTGCGCAATAATCGCCGCAGGCCGCGCATGAATTCCCGCTCTGTTTTTTACCGTAAGCGTCTTTTGAACCATAAAAGCCTTCCTTGTATAAAAATATGACAATCAATAATTGTCGTCGTTGCCGTAAAAAGCAGTTTCCGCTTCTCCTGTTTCCATCCATTTTAAAACATTTTGATTAAAGTCCCGCGCCGAATTGTAGCCCATCTTTTTGAGCCGTTCGTTCATGGCGGCGGCTTCAATAATAATCGGCAGATTGCGTCCCGTCCGCACCGGAATATCGATTGACGGTACGTGAACGCCGAGCACGTCCATGTACATTTGATTGACGCCGAGCCGGTCGTAGACTTTGTTTTGATTCCACTCTTCAAGTTTGACGACGAGTTGAATTTCCTTTTGCTCGCGGATTGCGCCTACGCCGTACAACTGCGAAATATTGATAATTCCTAGTCCTCTGATTTCCATGTGATGACTGATAAATGAATTTGCGCCGCGTCCCAAAATCATATTGCCGTTTACGCAGCGCACTTCAACAATGTCGTCCGCAACAAGGCGGTGCCCGCGCTCAATGAGTTCGAGGGCGGTTTCGCTTTTGCCGATACCGGAATGCCCGGTCAAAAGAATTCCGACGCCGTAGACTTCGACCAAAACGCCGTGGAGCGTTTTTTTGGGCGCAAACACGTTAGAAAAAAGTCGGATAATCCGCGTTGAAAAGTCAGCGGTGGAAAGTCCTGTCTGCAGGATTGGACAGCACGCATCTTCGGCAATGTCAATAAAGTCTTGTGTCGGCTGGAGACCGCATGAAAAAATACTGCACGGAATGTTGTAGCCGAACATGGCGCGGATTGTGTCGCTTCGATTTTCATCGCGGAGTTTGTTGAGGTAAGCAGTCTCTCCGCGCCCGAACAACTGTACGCGCTGGTATGCAAACGATTCGTAAAAGCCTGCAAGCGCAAGCCCCGGGCGGTTAATCTCCGACGCTTCAATCGCCCGCGGAAGACCGCGCCGCCCGGCAATGCACGTTAAACCGAGCGCATCGTAACCGGGCAAGTCGAGTTCAAGCAAATCGAGTACCGTAAACCGCTTTTCTGGCATAGCGCTACTATACACATAGAACAGGTTTATTTCAATAAACCTGTTCGGAAACGAGACTTGCTGAACAGAGGGCAGCCCCATTCCTGCACTGCCCCCCCCCCCCCCCCCCCCAACCCCCCCCGGGGGGGGGGGGCCGGGGCGCCCCCCCCGGACGTGTAAATTTTTTTTTGCAATTTTTTTTGTGTTGGGTGGGGTCCCCAATTTTGAAT
>CAUTOZ010000091.1:0-9121 GCA_963539635.1 uncultured Treponema sp. | reverse complement strand
GCGGAGAGCATATCGCAGAATGCAAAAAAGTCGTCGTCTGTAAAATCCGCGCCGCCGAGCCTGATTTTTACGCTCAATCTCCGGTGAACGCCGCTTTGCGCTTCGTATTCGTTGAGGACGGCTTTGACGCCGCGTACCATGCGCTCGGTTTCTGCAATGGGTTTGAGCATCCACGCAATACCCGCGCCGCTTTTTACAATTTCGGGAGCGGAACAGCCCATATTTAAGTCAATGCCGACTGCCTCAAGCGGAGATAAGATTTTTGCAGCGGCGATGAGAGATTCTGCGTTTTTTCCGGTAAGCTGCCGTACCAGTTTTTGCGGGGCGGGGCCTCCTTCGATATAAAAATCTTCAAACTTACCGCCGCTGATGAGAGACGGCGCATGTATCATTTCGGTAAAATATTCGTCGCAGCCGCCGAAGTTTTCTATGAGCATTCGGAATGCGGCATGACTTATCGCCGCCATCGGAGCAGAAAGCAATTTCATGCGCGCATAGTAGCCTGTCCCGTCAAAAAAGAAAACCGCGCCTGCACGGCTTTTTCGCAGGCAGCGGTTTTTGTCGCATCAGATAAAGTTTTTTATGCCGTGGTGTTCAATCAATTTTGTTTTGACTGCAATAATGTAATTGCCGAAGATTGCGGTTGCGGCATCGCAGGCAGCGGCGAATGAGCACAGGACGGGAGCGGCAGGTTTTAAGAGGAGAAAGCCTTTTTCAAATCCTCTGCCGTAGAGGACGCACAAAATGCTGAGCGAAACGAATGCGCCGCCTGAAGACGAGTTTCCGAGCAGGAGTGAAATTCCGAACGAAACGGCTAAAATCCAGAGAATATTTGCAGTCGGAATGTTTAGGGGCGAATATGAACGCCAGATTGTAATAAAGCCGACCGTCGTAACGAGGGCGGAGCCGCCGCGCGCAAAAACGGTAAAAAGCGGATTGGCAACGCCGTTAATGCGCCGCCGCACGCCGAGACTTTCCTTGCAGTGTCTAATATTCAAAAGGAGTGCAAGATTTGAGTCTCCGCTGAAAAACGCAGTTATGACGGAGGCTGTCGACGCATATAAAATTCGATATGGATGCGGGTCGCTGCAAAGATAGCGGACAATCAACGGATACACGATTCCTGCGATGATAATAAAGTCAACAAGCAGCATGACAAAAAGCGGAATATATACGCCGCTTGCGATGATTTTGCGGTACGTCAGCGTCCAATAGATTGAAATCGCCGTCATGCCGACTGCAAGGGCTTCCGTAAACAAAACTCCGATACCGTACATCAGTTTCGACAACGCATTTGCAAGCCGCGTTACGGGACGGAACAAGACGGCATCTGACGCGGATGCAGAGCCGATAAGCGCCGCAAACAAAAATGCCGCAAGCAAGAATGTGCCGTCGTTTAATGATTCAAATGCGGAATAGGGAAGCACGGCTCGTACCAGCGAAGATGCATGCAGGGACGCTTGTTCGCCTGTCGTCTCCGCAGTGATGGGGATTCGCGGCAATTTTACGAGCAGGGCGGAAAGGAGACCGGCGGCAGTCAAAATCAGCGACGATACGCCGATAATTCCGAATGTCCAAAGGCTTGTTTTGAGCAAAAAACGTGTTTCCCGCAATTTATTGAATGCGGTTACTGCCGTAAAAAAAACGACCGGCGCTGCCATGTACCGCCCGAACCGCACTGCAATTTCCGCAGCAAAGCGCATGCCGTTTTCAACGCCCGCATTACCGAGCGGCAAAATAAACGCGCAGCCGATACCGATGAGCGCGCCGATAAGAAATTTAATCCACAATTTCATGGACGAAGTATAACATATTCGGAGAAAATAATTCCACGCGGGAGACAAAGGAAAGGAGAAGGGGGGGCGAAGAAAGCGCTGTTTGGAAGACACTGCAAAGTTCCTGCACGCCCGAGAATAGCCACAAACATATGATTGTGGCTATTCTCGCAGGGAAACAAAGTTTGACAGCAGAGTGCAAACGGCATAGTTTGGTGCGTTTACGGATTTTGCTGCCCGCACAAGTTTTGTATTTGCAAAACTTCTTGTATCGGTTAGAGACGGAGCAAACGATGTTTGAAAGAGACGGCAGAATTGCGGCGGGCAGTTGCTGCGCAGGTGGAGAAATTTAACTGTGTACCGCTCGTTTAACATTATTTTCACCACCCGTCTCTATCAAAATTTTGTCTATCTGCGGGCTTTGTCATTCATGTCCCTGCAAAAACTCCGCCTTTACCGTCCAACAACTACCCATTACCCATTTCCTTTTTCCTGCTGCTCTGCTTGCAATATCCGTAATCCCGCTATAAAATAGTTCAAACACCAAAGCAGAGGAGTTGACTCAAATGGCAGAAATTATTACCCCCCCCCCCCCCCGCTTTCTGCCGGCATAGTTTCCAGACCGTACGGATTTTCATGGAGTGCGCAAAAAGCCGGTTCTGCTTTGCGCCGAAACATAAAAAAGCCGCGCGGCTGTTACGGAAAAACAAAACCGCGGGTCATCGTCCCGTGTACGGAAAAAGAGTTTATAATTCAAAAAGTCTATTTTATAAGGTGCCGCAGAAAGGCGCCGGCGCATAAAAACGGTCGGCAGCATTTTTTGCAGTCAAAAGGAAGCAGAATGCAGTCCTTTATATAAAATAAAGCGCACAGGAGGTTTCTACAGTCAAAAAGTGTCGGAACTTCCGCTGCAAACGTTCAACCCTGGAGATTGAGCAAGACAGAGAGATTTTCAATTATAAAACAGGCTAAAGCCGGCGGGCGCCAAAACAGCGGCAGCCCGTCAATATGCGTGCAGAGACGCGCGGTAAAAACATATCAGGAGTATGGAATGAACAAACGGTTTTCGTTAAAGAACAAATTGATTTTTATTTTCGGCTTATTGCTTGCAGCCGCCTCGACGATAGAAGGCGTTCTTGCAGTCCGCATTGCGCACAAAGCCGTAACGGAAAAAGTGCAGGCGCACTTGATTGACAACGCGCGGGATACGGCGGAAATTATTGACGGCAGAATTACCGCATTTTTCCAATTTATCGACGGCGTCGCCCGTATGCCGGCTCTGCGCGATTCCAATACGTCGATAGCGGAAAAGGTGCAAATTCTGGCAAAAGAAGCGGCGTTCAACAGCAATATCATGGAATTCACGTATAACACGAATAGGGGAACGTGTTATTTTGAAGATGGAAGAACATTTGACATCAGTGAGCGTGAATGGTTTAAGACGGCAGCGTCCGGCGGCAGATTTTTGACTGAGCCCTACGTCTATAAAGCCGGAGACTTTGTTATGACCGCGTCCGTTCCCGTGTATGCCGACGATAACCGTACCCTGGTCGGCGTTCTTGCGGCCGTTGTTCCCGCCCAGTGGCTCACCGAACAAGTAAAAGACATCGTCGTCGGAGAAAGCGGATATTGTTTTGTCATCGGAAAGACCGGCACGAACATCGCTCACAAGGATTTTACGCTTGTTTCCTCTCTCAATAATTCAATCGAAAATGCAAAAACCGATAAATCCCTCACTTCCAATGCGAATTTTTTGCAGCGCTGCCTAAAAGAATCAGAAGGAGTCGGTTTTTACGAATACAAAGGCGTTTCCAAAATTGCAGGTTTTGCAAAAATAAAATCGATGGGCTGGACAGTCGTCATAAATGCTCCCGTCAATGAGTTTATGGGCACCGTGAAAGCGCTCCGCATATCAATGCTTATCATCGGCGGCATTATTCTAGCAGTTGCAGTCATCGTCGTGTATTTGGTTGCCCGCGCAATAATCAAGCCGATTCAAACGACTGTCGAGGCATTACAGAATATCGCTCAAGGGGACGGCGACTTGACGGTGCGGCTCCCTGTAACCGGCAACGACGAAATTACTGACCTTGCTTCGTACTTTAACGAAACGATTACAAAAATTGCCGATTCCGTGCGCGCAATCGATGAAAACAGCAAAACAATGGAAAGAATCGGCGATTCGCTTTCTTCTGACATGAGCGAGACGGCAAGCGCAATCAACGAAATCAGCGCGAACATTGACGGCGTAAAACAGCAGACGTTGACTCAATCGGCAAGTGTTACAGAAACCGCAGGCACCGTCGAAGAAATTATCCGCACGATTGAGACACTTAACGGCAGCATAGAAACGCAGTCGGCAAGCGTCGTGCAGTCGTCTGCCGCCGTCGAAGAAATGGTTGCCAACATCGCCTCGATTACGTCGTCTCTGGAAAAAAGCGATAACATGGTAAAACAACTGACCGCAGCCACGTCGGAGGGCAAGTCCACGTTGCTTACGTCGAACACCGTAACGCAGAAAATCGCAGACGAGTCCGGCGGCTTGATTGAAGCGTCGAGCGTGATACAGAATATTGCGTCACAGACGAACTTGCTTGCGATGAACGCCGCAATAGAGGCCGCCCATGCCGGAGAAGCAGGAAAGGGCTTTGCCGTCGTCGCGGACGAAATTCGGAAGTTGGCGGAAGAATCCGCCTCGCAGGGCAAGGCTATTACCGATACGCTCAAAAAGTTAAGCGACGACATCAAAGGCTTGTCAGATTCCTCCAAAATTGTCGAAGAAAAATTTAACGCGATTTTCCAGTTGTCCGAAAACGTCCGCGCAATGAGCGCCCAGTTGACCGCCGCGATGAAAGAGCAGGAGAACGGCAGCCGTGAGGTGCTCGCAGCAATCAAAAACATCAGCGCCGTTACAATGGAAGTCAAAAACGGCTCGGAAGAAATGCTTGTCGGCGGCAAGGGCGTCGCCAACGAAATGCGAAAGTTAGACCAGTTGACGGCGGTCATCAAGGATTCGATGAACGAGATGGCGGCGGGCGTTCAGCAGATTAACCGAGCGGTGCATGAAGTAAACGACTTGGCGAGAAAGAACAAGGACAGCATAGAGGGACTGGCGGAGGAAGTCGGGAAGTTTAAGGTCTAGGTCGAGACGGCGGTAAAAACTGGGTTTTAAAGACTTAACAGAGTTGCCGCCTTACCGAGAATATCCACACTCCTGTAGGAGTGTGGATATTCTCGCAGAGCAATGTAGCTTGGCGGATGAATTGGACGGCGAAGAACGAAATTTGAATGACAGAATTACCTTACCGCCCACCCAAGTTTTCTCTAACGACAAAACTTGAGAAAAACGTGCCTGCCCTTTGATGTGGTAAGACATACGATAAATATTATTATCGCCGCCGGAGCATTGTGATTTCCGACGGCGTTTTTTTATGGGGCGACGGAGAAGAAGTTGTATTTTCCAATGACAGATGATTTAATATGTCGTATACGGATAAAACGTGCAGACGAACTACGCAACCAGTTTGCCGACGGCAAACTGGGGCAGGCTGCCAAACCCGTAGTTTTTTCAGACACAATACGTGCAGCCTGCAAGAAATGAGCGGCGGGAGTACAGCAAATTAACCGCGCCGTGCATGAAGTAAACGACTTGGCGAGGAAGAACAAGGACAGCATAGAGGGACTGGCGGAGGAAGTCGGGAAGTTTAGGGTCTAATGGGGAATGGGGAATTATTGGGCGGGAAACCTTGTAAGGATAGAGAGGAGGTTTGTAGGATAGACTTTGACGGAATGCAGGGATTTTTGTTCTCCAAACATCTCATTTCGTTCGATACGAAGTTTTCGTCTGCTTCGAAACGAGCCTCTCGCATCGTCTTATGCGAACAGTTCGTATGCTTCGAACCGAACCGCTCGTACCGCCTTATGCGAAGTCCTCGTATGCCCCGAAACGAGTGCAGGCGGTACAATATTTAATCTATCAAATTCATTTTTTCCCAACCGCAATACTATTCTTTCTGTGTTCTTGTCCAAGTCCAATTATTTGGATTATATACGTCGTCGCGGACATATGCCCATAAATCCTGCGTCTTTACAAACTGCGTCAAATTCTTTTGCTGTGCGGCATCCCAAGCGACGCTGTTCATAATCTTTACAACCGCTTTATCCTGCGTTTCCTTAAAACTCTTGCCGGAAAACGGATTTATTTGCAGTTCCGATGGCAGAGCCTCTGTTACAAGAATGGGCGTATCGGCAAGCGTCATAAATGCGTCATCTTTTTTAAGTGCGCCGTCCGAATAAAAGTCCTTTACCATCATAAGAGGAATATACCGTTCCGGTTCAAAGGTTGTTTGCTTAAAATCCGCCAAAAACGTCATACCAGTCGTTTTTATGTCTAATCTTCCGTGGTCGCTGACAATGATAATGCGGCTGTTATCGTAGCAGTCATGCGCTTTGAGAAAGGCAAAAAAATCTGCAAGTTCTTCATGCGTCAAATAATTGACGTAAAAATGATTTTCGGTGTATTCGTTACGGCAATATTTTTGTGCCGATGGGATTAAAAAAGCCTTGTTGATGGTTTTTATATATTCCGAATCTATTGGCTCATGCGTTGTATTATTGACAATAAGATTGAGGCAGTTGCCCTCTTGGATAAAATTGACTTCGTCATTTAGTTTTGTAAGCGCCTGGTATGCTCGAGCAAAAGCCGCCTTTTCTCCTTTTGTTATGATATTAGCTGCATAGTGTCCTCTGCCTCCTAAATAAAATACTCTCCGCACTTCCGAGGGCAATATTCGGACGAAAGAAAAATCCCGTATGTGCCTGCGGTGACCTGTTATGGCCCCCCCCCCCCCCGAATTGAGGTTGTCATCAATTTTGAACGAAGCGTCGCCGTATTTATATTCCGTATTTTGCGCAATCATATTGTATTGTTTGAACGGCGTTAAATCCGGCTGCCACGCATAATTTAGCCAACTCGGGTCGGTAAAACTGACATTCCAGCTGCGTTCGGAAAAGAGACGCGGCAGCACGCTCAATGCTTCATTGTGCTTGTCTACGAGCAGTTCTTTTGAACGCTTATTGATATTTTCAGGCGTATATTCATAACCGCCGAAAAGCGACGGAGTGCTTATATTCGTGCTCTGCCCAAAAGCAAGTGCATTTCTATACAGCGTAAAGCCCGTATAGGTTTCGCGCACTTTTTCTGACGTTTCAAATATCGGGTCTATAAAGAAGTTCATGGCACGGTCAAGCATGAATACAAAAATATTTTTTCCCGTCCGTGAAACGCGGTACGCTTTGCCGTTGATAGTTGCATTCAAATCGGTGCGGTTCCTGAGAGCTGCATATTCTTTTTGTATCGAAACGGAAGAAATACCGGCAGAAGCGGAAAACGAAATAAGCATAATGAGTGCAATCGACGGTATAAAACATGAAAAACGCGAGTACAAAACCGCCGTCGTAAGAATTCCTGCTGCCGCGAGAGCTGCCATATTGAGCGCAAAATATTTTATACCGCTTTTAAGCATGGCTTCATTTTCAAAAATAAGCGCATTGCTGATGTCGCCGTACATTCCCTTAAACCAAAACGCATTTACAAGCGCACAGACAAGTACGACAACGGAAAGTCGCGCAAAATACTTTTGCCCGGCAGTGGAGGCAAGTTTGTATAGGCATACGAGCCAAAACAGACACCCCAAACTTTGGGTAAAACTGTAGTAAAGAATGCCGAGCGGATTTTTAAATCCGTCAAAATTTGCAAATTCTTGCGGAGACGATGCGATGACTGAAGACGGCAGCATAAGACCTGCTAAAACGGTTGACGCTGCGGAGGACAATAAAAAAACTGCGAAACGCTTTGTGCCGTCGTCAAAGATTGTGCCGGAATGTGAATCGTCAAGCCGCTTGATAAACGAATGCGTGAGAGGAGCCGCCAGAACGATAAGCGTTAAAAGCGTCATAAGCATAACGGGCTTTCTGCGGTCGACAAGAGTAGGTCGAGTTAAAATTGCCGCAATCACGGTTAAAAGCACAAGTGCAATGACGGTGATTTTATGCCACGTCTTATGATTGAGCTTTATGCGGTAAAAAATATTTTTGATGAGCGAAAAAACATTGTTGAGCGTCCAATATATGACAAGTCCTGCGGGAGAATTGTAAAGCAGCGCAAGAAAGACAAGGGCAATCACGTACAGCTGGGCTTTTTCCTTGAAGGCAAGTCCTTTTGTATAGATGGCGGACGCCGCGATATTCACCAGCGTCATGAGGATGGGCATCCCATTTATGTGCAGAGCTCCGATTTTTAAAAGCCTGTCCGGCAGACTTAAGTCGCTGAAGCACAAAAACGGCGTGAGACGGAGCGCAGGCAGCGCGGATAAAATCCCATATGCCGCCATAAAAAACGGAATCTGAATAAAAAGCGGGAATACGGCGCGCAAGGCATAGGCTGGGCGGTAGCCTTGCTCTCGATAATACGCCGACAGCATCATGTATTGCTCGTCGCCCTTGAAAGCGGCTTTTATGCGGCTGACCATGCCTTTCATTCCGGCTTGAATATTGCGCTCCTTTTCTTGCAGTTTTTCTGCCATATTGTACAGCGGCAGACAAACAAGATTGACGCCGACGCTCAAAATGACAATCGACACGCCAATGTTTCCGCGCGTAATCGTTTCGGCAACAAACAGCATAAAGTCTACAAACATATAGACGGGATAGATAAAAATGGTGTAAAGAAAATTTAACATGACGCTATAATAAAAAAATTGAACGAATTTTGCAAAGAAAATTGAGAAGAGCGGCAGTCTCAAACTTTATGTATCTGCGAGAATATCCATATCCTCGCAGGGGTGTGGATATTCTCGAGCGGGCAAGAGGAACGGTGTGTCTGCAAAATAGCGTTTTACCGCCCAGCGCTTACTGCCGCCCGCTCACTGCGCCCCCGCAAGCCTACGATGCGATGCTTAGTGCGACGAGTCCCGCAAAACTTCTTCGCCGTAGCCGCCGTTGAGCGGCATCGGGAAATACGTCGTCGTTTCGGAGCGCATAACGCGGATTCCGCGGATTCCTGCCTCCCGCGCGGCAAGGATGTCGTCATCGCTGTCGCCATAGTGGAGCTGACTTTTGCAGTTAAGGATGTGGAAGGTCTTATCGTACTGCGTTTTTTCTTTGTATTTCGGGTCGCGGTAGTAAATCGGCTTCATGTTTTTGATTCCAAATGTATCACGGATAATTTCGCCGCATTTGTCGAGTTTGTCCCACTTGTAGCCTTTCGGCCCCGTTCTACCCGTGATAAAAATAACTTGGTCGCCGCGTTCCTGATGCATATCGATGAGCGCGCGCGCAGAGGCTTT
>CAUTOZ010000090.1:0-9194 GCA_963539635.1 uncultured Treponema sp. | reverse complement strand
TATCTTAAACGTTGTTCCGTCGTAGCCGATATGTAAGCCTTCCGGCGGAAACTTTTTTTTTGCTTCGCCGTACCAGTCAGACTCATAAGAAAGACAGCACAAAAGCCGCCCGCATTGACCGGAGATTTTCAGTGAATTGAGCGACAGGTTTTGATCCTTCGCCATTCTGATTGAAACGGGGCGTAGTCTGTCCGAAATACCGTGGCAGCACAAGCCGCGCCCGCACATAGCAAGAGAGCCGATGATGCGCGTTTCGTCCCGCGCGCCGATTTGCCGCAGTTCGATACGCATTTTAAAGACGGAAACTAAATCTTTTACTAATTCTCGAAAGTCAACGCGGCTGTCGGCGCTGAAGAAAAAGAGAACTTTTTGCTCATCCGCCAAAAAATGAACCGTAATCAGTTTCATATCCAGCCGGTGCGCCGCCGCCTTTTGTCGAAACACCGCAAAGGCCTCTTCTTCCTTCATTTTAAAGTCCTCTCTGCGGATAAGGTCTTCCTTTGAGGCTTTGCGCTCAATTACCGCGACGTCGGAAAGTTTTACGCCCATCGGTTTTACCGCCGTGCCTTTGACAAGCACCATATCTTTGCCGTAGCGCGTCTGGGCAAAAACAAAATCGCCCGCCTGTATGTCAAGATTTCTGTCATTCCGTGCGTACAGCGTCTCGCGCGAATAATCCGTTTTGAGGACGTACAGCGGTTTTTCAAAAAATAACTCGTCGCCTGCGTCGTCCTGCTCATATGTGTCTTCTAGAGACAGAAGATTTATATTTTTATCATCAAGGTCATTTTCAAATATATCGCTCATGCCATTTTCCTAATCATCATTCAAAAGCAGGGGGACTGTAAAAGCCTGCGTTTTTGTGCCGCCGATCTTTACTCGTCTGCAATTTCTTTTATAGTAAACCGATTCGGCGCCGTGCATTTTGGAAGCGCTCGAATCTTAAAGCGTTCTTTTTTTCCGTCCTGTTGCGTAATTATACCGTTTACGCTGCGAAAAAATCTACAACAAGCCCTTTTATTTCGCCCACTTTGGCAAGCAGCGCCATTTTGTCCGCATGATTTTGCAAAATCATCAGCGCAAGATCTTCGATTTTGCGATCTACCACCCGCACTTGTACAAGCGGGTCGCGCGGACGCTGTTCGGAAAAAAAAACGCCCTGTTTTTTGACAAAGCCGACTCGTTTGGTACGGAAGACTTCGTAATTGTTTTTTGAAATATAGCGAATGAATTGCCCGACGGCATTTTTAAATTCCGCAAAAGACACAGTGTCCGCCTTTTCAAGCAGATGGTCGCCCGCTGTATCAATTGCGTCTTTAAAAAAAATGAGCGCGTTTTCAACGTTCATGCCCGCAATTTCAAGCGGAAGTCCCGCTGCTGTCAATTCTTCCAATTCTCGATTTTTTTCCAAAAGAGAGGCGAATGTCGGGCGTTTTGTCTTTGCCGTTTTATTTTTTTCTTTTTGTTTTGCCGACTCTAAAGATGCCTCGGCTGCCGCCGAAAAATACAACGATGAATTGAGCGGGTCTACGGCATTCATGCGTGTTCAACCTTGTCCCGCAGCGCCTGCGTTTCAAGAAAGTTTTTTGATTGTCGTTCAAATTGCGCTTCGTCGGAAAGCGCTATGCAATGCCCGTGAAAGACAGCGTTGTCTTCCATTTGGATTGTACGCGTGATGATATTGCCGATGACAACTGATGACGACAAAAGTTTTACGCTGTCGTGTGCGGTAATATCGCCTAAAACGATGCCTCCGATGATTGCGGACGCCGCTTCGATATTTCCTTTAATACGCGCGTTTGCACTGACGATTGCCGCCGCATCGGTTTGTAAATTGCCGTCAAGTCCTCCGTCTATGCTCACCGAACCATTGATTGTCATATCGCCGCGGACAAACGAGCCGTTTCCGATAAGCGTGTTGATTGAAAAATTGTCCGCCCGCAACGCCATAGACTACCGCGAGAGTTTTACGTTGATGTATTTGCTGGGATCTACGACGTCGGATCCAATATGTACTTCGTAGTGAAGGTGCGGCCCTGTCGTAACGCCGGTGTTTCCAATGTTGCCGATAACCTTGCCTTGTTCGACGTACTGCCCTTTGCTGACGCGCGTCGCACTTAAATGGGCGTATCGCGTATAAATTCCATGTTTGTGGCGGATAATGATGTAATTCCCAAAGCCTGCGTCATAGCCGACTGTAACGACTTGTCCATTTGCCGTTGCCATAACAGGGTCTCCGGAACTCCATGTAGAAAAGTCAACGCCTTTGTGAATGTACCATTGACCGGTAATCGGGTGCAGATTCGGTCCGAACATCATTGATATATGAACGTTGGGATTGGTAACAGGCCAAATATTCGGAATTTCTTTAAAAAGGGAATTTTGATTTTCAAGCATTTTCCCGATTTGTTCGATTGGCTGGACGGAATTTTCAAGATAGGACGTAAGCGAGCGAATATCGTCGGTTTCTTTAACGGAGCCTTTTACCGTATCAGTTCTATTGAAAAGCGAAGCGAGGTCGCCGTTGTTCAACGGGTTTTGCAAAGAAGCGCTTTTATCCAGTCCCAGTAAGGAGAGCGACTGGGAAAGCGAGGCTTGAAAACGCTTTGCCGTCTGCAAAAGATTTGAGTTTTCGTCCCTCAGTTCATCAAGGCTCGCCAGCGTTTCGCGGTTCCGCGCCGTAAGCGCACCGATTTCCGCCGAAGAAGAAATTGCTTTGCGGTTAAAATAAAGGAACGAAACGACGATTCCTGCGATTAAAATCATGCCGGATAGCATCGCAAAAACATTCGTCTGAAGATTTATGACCTTGCCCTGCGAGTGCGGAACAATCATAATCGTTAGTTTGCCGTCAAGCAGTTTAAAAACGTTTGCAAAAAAGGATTTTAAAATCTTAAAGAAAGAAACAAATTCATTGTGGACGGTAGAAGCAAATTTTTTTTCTATTCGTTTATATCGCTGCGTTCTTGACAATTTGAGCTCCGCTTTATTCCCCACCACAATTTTCGCGAGTATAACACAGCGGCTTATTGCGTGTCAAATGAACACTTTTTTTGCGGAAAGGGGAATGCCCGGACGGGGCGGACGGCAGAGGAAGGTATTTGTAGACAGAACGGTGCTGCCGTCCGCTTAAGTTTGCCTGCGAAAAATTCAAGGAAAATACTATTAGGGGCGCGCTGCCTTTTTATCGCCTTTTTCTGCCGCCTTATAAAACTCCATTTTCCGCATGTTTTATTCTCCGGCAAAACGAGAGGGTAGAATACGCACAGGGAGGAGTTGTGTTTCATACACAATGTTTTCTGTCGTCTGAAAAAGGCGGCAGATGAAAGGAAGAGCGTTTTTTTTCATGCGGTGAAAAACGTTGAACGGGAAAACGGAGTTTGTAAAGACGAAACAGTGTTTGCTGCACCACGGTATTTTCCGCCCCGTAAACATGTTTGCCGTTCCCGAACATCGTTAACGCACGGAAGATGGAGAGTTGCGCAGTACAAGCACCTTTGTCCCTCAAAAACGGAGTTCTGTCTTCGAAAAGCCTCCCCATCTTCTCAAACGTATACAGCAGCAGGCAAAACAACGCTGATTACACGAAAACGGTGTTTGAAAGACTTTCAGGTTTTGCGCCTCTTCATGCTTTGACTGACGACAAACCACCCTAAATATCGTTTATTACGCGGAGATGGCTTTTATATGCCCTTCCTGCGTCTGCCTATCGTACATTTGCCGGCGGCGCGAGCGAAGTTATGCGCGGTTCTACGGTTATGTCAGCGCGGCGCGAAATAAAAAACACTGCAGCGGCAGAGGCAAGAAAGAACGCGGACGTAAACGCGGCTTTAAAAAACGGACTTGCGGCGCGCGTAAACAATGCTGCGGCAGACGGAGCACAATATAATGCGGCGCCTGCAATCAAAATCGGGACGAGCAGGGCTGCAATGCCGCGAAATGACTCCGCAGTTTGGGAAAAGCCAATGTAAACTGCGCTGCCGCATTCAATTGGGAAAGAGCGCGGATTGGTTACCTGTATGCTTTGCGGCATATTTTTTGCAGTCAGATCATTTCCAGTCATGCTTTGTTCAGTCGCGCCGTTTTCGGTCATCTTGAGGACAGAGGCGGGAGAGACTTTTATGATTCCGTCGGCGATTGCAGTTACGATGTAGAGACTTTTCATCAGTTATACCCCAGTTTATTCATCTCTTTGAGTTTTGCGCGGCAGATTTCATAGCCTTTTTCGTTGCCGAGCCGCTCGTAGGTATCCCGGAGATTGAACAGCGCGTCGTAATAATAGGGATTGAGGATAACCGCCTGCTCAAAGGCGTAGCACGCGTCGTTGTATTGCTGCCGATTAAAATACACAACGCCGCTCGTGTTCCAAAACGTAGGATTTTGCGGATTGAGTTCCAGTCCTTCGGCGCAGTACAAAAGCGATTCGTCCGGCTCGTCCATCAAAAAACACAAAATTGCAAGCGAATCGAGCGTGTCTTCGTCTTCTGGATTAATGTCCGCCGCTTTTTCAAGCGCGATTTTCGCTTCAGGAAGTTTGCCCGCGTCGCGGTACGTTATGCCGAGGTTATACCACAAAAGATAGTTATCCCGCTCAAGCGTCAGTGCGCGGTTGAGGCATGCAATTGCGTCGTCAAATGAGCCGCGTTCGGCAAGGAGGAGCGCTTGATTGTTCAATTTTTCCGCAACTTCCGTCATTGATTTCCTCAAATTCCTTTTTGTTCCATCAACCGGCGGCATTGAGCATACCGTCGAACAAGGCGCGGATTTCGGCTGCCATCTGCGTATCTGCGTTTCCGCACAGCCCCGACAAGGCGCGGCTGTTTTCTTTGATAAGAGATGACGCTTGATTTTTCGCCTTGTCGAGCGTTCCGTCTTTTTCAAGGAGCGCAATGCACTCCTCCACTGCAGCAGATTCGATACCATCTTGGGAGGCGCGGCGCATACAGTCAGAGATTTTAGGCGCGTCTTCGGGATTTTTTGCGATATGCAGAAGGACAGGAAGACTTTTTTTGCCTTCCACGATGTCGTCCCCGCGCTTTTTACCGGGATTTCCTGCAGTCAGATTTAAAACGTCGTCCAGAATTTGAAAGCCCTCGCCCAATCCTGCGGCAAGCTGTCCTGCTTTTTCAATGAGGGACGAAGCCGCTCCGCCTGCAAGAAAACCGAGTTTTGCCGCAAGGGAAGCAAGCGTTCCCGTTTTACAGCGCACCATTGCAGAATATTCTTCCGCCGTCGGAAATAAATCCGGATTCCGGTGCCAAAATATATCCATCGCCTGCCCTAAATGCAGACGGCGAAGCTCCAAAGCATACAGCGAATACAGTTCCGTTTTTAATTCCGCGCTGACATCAAGGGAGGCAATACAGGCCGCTGCTTCAAAGTAGAGCCACGAACCTGCGTTCAGCGCAGTATCAAGTCCGTAGGCGATGTGGGCGGCAGGTTTTCCGCGCCGCAGTTCTGCAGAATCTTCTATGTCGTCATGAATAAGGCTTGCTGTGTGCACGAACTCGACAAGCGGCGTCAGCGAATAGGTCTGCTCTTCGGAGAGCGGACTGTGATTTGAAGAATGCGCTCCGCACTGTCCGCGCGAAAGATGTGCGCAGAGCACGGTTAAAAGCGGACGCCAGCGTTTTCCGCCGGAAGCAATGAGGGCATGGCACGGAGTTGTTAAGTTTTCGATATGCGTTTGCGTTACGGAGTGAGGCAGCGCGGAAAAAGAGCGGCTTTTCCAGTCATCGGGTATGTTGACCGGCAAAGCGGCATTCAAGGCGCGTTCGATATTTTCTAAATACAATGCAAAACTTACATTCATCGGCTTACTATAGCGCATATTAAAGAAAGATACTATAAACACCGAAAATTCAAACATCATGCCGTCAAACCGCTATGAAAAACCTGACTTTTGGACAAAAAAAGCATTCTCAGAAGGCTATCCTGCGCGCTCGGTTTACAAACTCAAAGAAATTGACGAACGATTCGCTTTAATCAAAAAGAATTTTACCGTTCTCGACCTGGGAGCCGCTCCCGGCAGTTGGACAGTGTTTTTGCTCAAGACGCTGGCAGGTAGCGGAAAAGTTATTTCCTGCGATTTAAATCCGCTTGCAAAAAACGTAAAAGGCGAAAATCTCACCTTTATTCAAGGGGACTTGAACGATGCGGAAGTTAGAAAGCAGATTGCGGAGCGTGGTCCATACGACGCGGTTGTCTGCGATGCGGCGCCGTTAACAACAGGCAACCGGAGTGTCGATACAGCCCGCTCTGAGCAGCTTGCGGAGATGGCGCTTTTTTATGCCGAAACAATGCTTAAAAGCGGCGGAAACTTTGTCGTCAAACTGTTTCAAAACGGCGGTCAGCAAAAAATGCTGCAAAAAATGAAGGACGTTTTTCAGACTGCCAAAGGCTTTAAGCCCAAAGCATGCCGAACGGAGTCTTTTGAGACATATCTCATTGGCATTTTTCGAAAATAAGGAGTAGAATGCGTGAATAATTTTGAACCTTATGGAAAAAAGAACTGGAATATGAAAACGACAGATACGCATCATTTTGAATTTGCAGCAAAACCGCACAAGATAATCGCTTCAACGTTTGCCGCTTTCGCTATAGGCGCGCTTGTGGCATGGGGCGGTTTAGCAATTACCCGAAATATTGAAATGCAAAAGGGCGTCGGCGGACTTGAGACCGCAGGCGTTCCCGAATTCAGCGAGTCGTCTTTTGACAAAGCGATGCTTTCAAATACAAAAAAGCCTGACGAACTTTCAAATACGGCAGAAGACGTAAACGAACTTGACGCAGCGGCTTTTGTTCTCGATACGGAAGGCTCGGCTTCGGCGCTTATGTTGTGCTATTACACGTACCGCGTCCGGCAGGGCGACATGATTGGGCTGATTGCGGACGCATTCAACATCACGCAGGACACAATTATCAGCGTTAACAACATTCACCAGTCCCGGCTTTTGCAAATCGGACAATATTTGAAAATTCCTTCGATACCGGGAATTCTGTACATGGTCAAAGAGGACGGAGAAACGCTTGCTTCCATCGCAGAAAAATATGAAGTGAGCGCGGAAAAATGCGCAAGAATCAATTCTCGGCAGCAAAATACGGCATTGACGGCGGGCGAGAGCGTTTTTGTGCCGGACGCGCAACTTGACTGGGCGACAAAGCAGGAAATCAACGGCGACTTGTTCCAAAAGCCGCTTCGGACGCGCTACTACCTGTCGTCCTATTACGGCTGGCGGAGTTCGCCGTTTTCCGGCAAGCGTTCGTTTCACAGCGGTATTGATATGGCGGCTCCCGCCGGCACGAGCGTGTATTCCGCGCTTGCAGGGACAGTAACGACGGTCGGCTACAACAGTATCTACGGAAATTACATCATCGTGTCGCACCATTCAGGCTACAAAACCTTGTACGGTCATTTGAGCGCAACACTTGTAACGCGCGGCAGCGTCGTCAACGCCGGCGCTAAAATCGGCAAAGTCGGCAATACCGGCATGAGCACAGGCCCGCATCTGCATTTTACGGTGTTTAAGTTCGGAAAGACGATAAACCCGCTCGGCGTACTGCAGTAAGTTTCCGGCCGTAAAACTTTGTTGGCAGAGGTTGGCAGACGGTAAAAACAGAGTTTGAATGACTTAACGCAGTTGCCGTCTGCTTCAAGTTGTGTGGGGGCGCAAAACTTTGGGAAAATGGAGTTTGGGAACGACGCGGTAATAATAGAACGCAGCGGACTGTAAAAACATAGTCTGAGAGATTTTACGCAGTTGCCGCGGACGACGAACCGCTTTATTCCCCCCGCACACACAGATGACCACACCCATTCTCTTTTTAGTTGAAAAATCCGTCCGTATTCACTATTGTGGCAAAAACTTACAAAACGGAGCGCATTTCCATGCAAAACAAACGCAAACTTCATAATATTTTGGTTACGGGCGGCGCGGGATTTATCGGCTGCAACTTTATTCATTATTTATTTGGTATGACGGCAGCGGGCGGCGAAGCGTTTACGGATGCAGGCTTTGACGGCATCGTAGTCAATGCGGACTTGCTGACCTACGCGGGCAATCTTTCGAGCCTTAAAGACGTGGACGAAAAATTCGGGAGCGGGGCTGAAGAAGGCGCACGACGGTATTTTTTTGAAAAAATTGACATCTGCGACCGTGAAAACGTCGCGCAAATATTCTCCAAGTACGATATCGATACCGTCGTTCATTTTGCGGCGGAAAGTCATGTTGACCGTTCGATTGTGGGACCGGAAGCCTTTGTCCGCACGAACGTCATGGGAACTTTTACGCTTTTAGACGCGGCACGCACCGCATGGAAAAAAGCGGACGGCTCTCTGCGCGACGATGTTGTATTCCATCATATTTCGACGGACGAAGTGTACGGTTCGCTTGGGGAAACCGGCTTTTTTACCGAGACGACGCCCTACGATCCGCGAAGCCCCTATTCGGCAAGCAAGGCGTCAAGCGACCACCTTGCCGCATCGTATTTTCACACGTATGGACTGCCGCTGACGCTTTCCAACTGCACGAACAACTACGGTCCGTTTCAATTCCCCGAAAAACTCATTCCGCTGATGATTATGAATATAAAGGAAGGGAAAAATCTTCCCGTGTACGGCGACGGCAAAAATATCCGCGATTGGATTTACGTTGAAGACCACAACCGCGCAGTCTGGCAGATTCTAAAAAGCGGCGTATGCGGAGAAAAATACAATATCGGCGGCGAAAACGAATGGGAAAACATCCGATTGCTCGAAAAAATCATTGAAATTACGGCGGAAAAACTGACTGCGGCAGGAATGGGCAATCGGAGTGCAGAAGATGTTTGCAAAACGATACGTTACGTCAAAGACCGGCCGGGGCATGACCGCCGCTATGCAATCGACTGCACGAAAATCAAAAGGGAACTCGGCTGGCAGCGCAAGATGACGTTTGAACAGGGACTTGCGGCGACGATTCAGTGGTATCTTTCCAATCCTGCATGGATTGACGGCATAAAAAGCGGCGATTATCTCAAGTGGATTGATAATAACTATTCAAAAAGATAAAATCCGCGCAATTTTATGTTTTAAAGCCCTATCAAGTCGCGTAGTAATGATTTTTTTCGCAGTATGGGAGGCGTGCCGCAAATGAACACAGAACACAGAACACAGAACACAGAACACAGAACACAGAACACAGAACACAGAACAC
>CAUTOZ010000089.1:0-9216 GCA_963539635.1 uncultured Treponema sp. | reverse complement strand
TCTTTCTCATCTTTTTATTATACCGTTTTTCTTTGACTTTAAACAGGTTCTTAAGCAAAATTTTCCGAACAGGTTTATTGAAATCAAAATCAAATGACGGTCGTTCTGTCAAATGCAGTCTGAAGATTCGCCGAGTGTGTGCCGCCGCCCCAAAACGGCAGCAGCGTCCGCCTTTAGAGCGGAATATTTCCATGCTTTTTAAGCGGGCGTTCCGTTGCGGTTTTATTTTCAAGCACAGCAAGACTTGAAGCAATGCGCTGCCGGGTTTCAGACGGCTCAATAACTTCCGAAACATATCCGCGCCGCGCAGCAATCGCCGGAGTCATAATTTCCTTTTTATACGTTTCCGACATCGCGGCAACTTCCGCCGCTTTCGACGGGTCGGCAAGTTCTTTTGCGTACAAAATGCCGATTGCGCCTTCCGCGCCCATAACCGCAATCTCCGCCGCAGGCCACGCGTATACAAAATCCGCACCGATATGTTTTGAACACATCGCAATATAGGCGCCGCCGTACGCTTTCCGCGTTATGACAGTGATTTTCGGAACCGTGGACTCGCAGTAGGCGTAAATGACTTTTGCGCCGTGCCGGATAATTCCTTTTTGCTCTTCCTGCGGGCCGGGAATAAAGCCCGGAACGTCCACGAACGTAACGAGCGGAACATTAAACGCATCGCAATAGCGCACAAAGCGTGCAATTTTGTCGCTTGCGTCGCAGTCAAGAACGCCGCCCATCCCTTTCGGATTATTTGCAACAATACCAACCGTGCGCCCTTCGATTTTTGCAAAACCTGTAACGCAGTTGACTGCAAATTCCTGTGATGTTTCAAAAAAAGTATCGTCGTCAACAACATCGCCGATAACGTCGCGGATATCGTAGCCCTGCCGCGTATTTTCCGGCAAAATAGAGGCGATATGTTTTGCTTTTTTATGCGCGTCAAAGCGGTATTTTTCCGCACGTACAAGTTCATCTCCGTAGTAATGCGGAATGTAGTCGAGAAGACGGCGGACGCTCTTGTAGCAGTCCTCTTCGTTGCCGTAGCGGAAATGCGCCACGCCCGATTTTTTTGAATGAATGGCGGCTCCGCCTAAATCTTCTGCCGAAATATCCATAAACATGACGGACTTAACGACTTTTGGTCCCGTAATAAAAAGTTGACTTATCTTGTCAACTGCAAAAATAAAATCGGTAATGCCCGGGGAATAGACCGCGCCTCCCGCGCACGGACCTGCAATAATTGAAATCTGCGGGACAGAACCCGACGCGCGTACGTTTTGGTAAAACAAGTCGCCGTAGCCGCACAGCGCGTCAACGCCCTCTTGAATTCTCGCTCCGCCAGAATCATTGATACCGATAACGGGACAGCGCGCCTGCACCGCTTTATCTATCAATTCCGCAATCTTATCTCCGTGCATGAGACCAAGCGAACCGCCTTGCACCGTAAAATCCTGTGCATAGACAGCGACTTTTCTGCCGTTAACCGTTCCAAAACCGGTAATAACTCCGTCGTACGGGATATCAATTTTTTCCATTCCGAAACTCGTGCAGTTATGCCGCACTCCGGAATATATTTCCATAAAAGAATCTTTGTCGCAGAGCTTGTTTATGCGCTCGATTGCGTGCAGTTTGCCCTTTGAATGCTGTTTTTCAAGATTGTATGACATTATCAATGACCTCCGGTACCGTGTACCACCCAAATATCTTTATGACACTTTTTGAAATAATGTCATAAAAGAGCGGCAGTGTCAAGGCTGGCGGAAGAAAACTGGGGCTGAAAGATTTAACGGACTTACCGTCCGTACACGCTTTTGCGGTATCGAAAAAACTTTGAGGCAGGCGCAGACTGTAGTTTTGCACGTCGTCTTCGCTGCAATCGTATAAAACGCGGCAGGAGTCCGTCGGCGCGGCTTTTTCGTTCTCATTTTTGCGTGAAAATTTTTGTAATGCGGCTATACAATCGGCAGGAACGTATCGGCACAAAGCGCGCAAACAATCGTTGAGGAAATAAGTGCAGTCATTGGGCGTCAAATCAATATGATGAATGAAAAAGACATCATCATTGCAAGCATGGATAAAAACCGCGTCAAAACCTTTCACGAGGCGGCGCGGAAAATCATCGCGGAAGATTTGGACGAAATTACGGTGCACTCCTCCACAGAATATTCGGGGCGCTGCAGGGAACGAACATCGCGGTGCGCTTTCACGAAAAATCTGCGGCAGTCATCGGAGTTACGGGGCGGAAGCAGGACGTCGACAAATACGGCGGGATTCTTAAAAAGATGACTGAAAGCCTCATGTTGAATACCTGTTACAAACAGCACTTCGATTTGGAAGAGCGGCTTCGAAATCATTTTTTGCGGGAGTGCTGTACGGGAACCGCAAATAATAAACTACAGGCTTAGAGAGCGCGGCCTTTCACTCGGAATTGATATTACCGTTCCGTGAAGAATATTTATCTTCAAACCAGCACAAAAGGACGGAATAGGCGCTGCGTCAAGTCCGGCTGAACGGCAAACCGCTGAAGACGGCGCATGGAAGTGCATTTGCAGTTTTTTATGCCGCGAACAACATTTCGCTTTTGGCACACGCGCATATCATTGCCATATGCGATATCGATAATCCCTTGTACGGCACAAACGGAGCCGCCTCCGTATTTCACCGCAAAAACGCGCAGATGCCTCCTGCGTGCAGGCACTTGACGCAGCGTTTGAAAAGGGGAGGGCTGGGGCTGCAGGGGCTATGGAATGCGCTGTTTTTTGGGCGCAGAATTTAAAATGGGAATAGAAACTGTTTTAGATTCCGTCAGCTTTGAAAAAACTGCGCGGCGCAGATTACGTACTTACCGGAGAAGGGCGATTGGACGGTCAAACACTGCGGGGCAAAGTTGCTACGGGCATTGCAAATCGCGCAAAAAAAGCGGGCATTCCCGTTATAGCCGTTGTCGGAGACGCGGCTGACGGTATAGACTGCATATACGAATTGGGGGTGAGTCAGTATTCAGCATAAACCGGTTTGCCCTCCCCCTTGCCGAAGCCCCAAAGAGAGCCGACGCGGATTTATCTCATACCGTAACTGATATTTTGCGGCTGCTGCGGACGGCTTGCTTTTCTAGTCCTCTTGAGTCGAATACAGGCGTATTTCTACCATAGAGGCGCTGTATTTACAAAACCGCTGAAATTGCTATACTTTGCGGTATGGGGAAAACGATTGTTTTTGTAAATCAAAAAGGCGGGGTCGGGAAAACAACGTCGTGCATCAATATCGGCGCGTATATTGCCCGCTCGGGAAAAAAAGTGCTTTTAGTGGATTTCGATTCGCAGGGAAATATGTCCAGCGGTATCGGCATTTCCAAAGACAAGCCTACGATTTACGAACTCATCGCGGGACTGACGACGCCTGAAAACGCGATTAAGCATTCTTCGGTAGAGGGACTGGACGCAATCAGCGCGTCGATTGATTTGTCGGGAGCGGCGATTGAACTTGTCGAACAGCAAAACCGCGAATTCTTCCTGAAAAACGCCCTCGCCGCTCTTAAAACTGAATACGATTACATTCTTATCGACTGTCCACCTTCTCTTGGTCTTTTGACCTTAAACGGACTTGCGGCGGCGGATTCTGTGCTTGTTCCCATGCAGTGCGAATATTTTGCACTTGAAGGCATTACGCTGTTGCTCCAATCCGTTGATAAAGTCCAAAAAACCATAAATCCCTCCCTTGTTATCGGCGGTATCTTTTTTACAATGTACGATTCGCGCACACGCCTTGCGCAAGACGTGGTTATGCAAGTCAAAACGTATTTTAAAGATGCAGTTTTTGCGACGATAATTCCGCGCAATGTCCGCTTGTCTGAGGCGCCTTCGCGCGGATTGCCCATTTGTTGTTATGACCCGCAGTGCGCAGGCGCATTGAGTTATCAAAAACTGGCAGATGAGGTACTCAAGCGTGGCTAAAACCGGAGGACTCGGACGCGGACTCGACGCCCTCATCGGAAGTCCCAGCGAATTTTCCGGCACTATCGGCGCACCTGTTCATGCAGACTCACAAGGAATTCCTGCTCCGGCTCATCTTCCTTCAGGCATTACGATGGATGAAAACGGCGGCCTGTGGGCGCAAACGGCGCTTTTAAAGCCCAATCCGCACCAGCCCCGCATGGAATTCGACGCGCGGGCGCTCGACGAACTTGCAGATTCAATACGCGAACACGGAATTCTTGAGCCGATTGTCATTGAGAGCGCGGACGAAGGTTTTTATATCATCATGGGCGAACGCCGAACACGCGCGGCAAAAATCGCAGGACTGGAAAAAGTGCCTGTCCGGCTCGGTAAATACGACGAACAAAAAAAACTTGAACTTGCGCTCATCGAAAATATCCAGCGGGCGGACTTAAATCCAATTGAAGAAGCGCTTGCCTATTACAATCTCATGCAGATGGGAGACTTGAGCCAAGACGAAGTCGCTAAGCGCGTCGGCAAAAAACGCCCCACCGTCGCAAACGCGCTCCGGCTTTTAAAATTGCCCGACGATATGCAAAAATCCCTCATCGACGCGCAGATTACGGCAGGACATGCGCGCGCCCTCCTTGCCGTAAACAATCCTGCCGACCAGCGCATTCTGTTTGGAAAAATTGTCGGCAACGCACTGAGCGTACGCGAAGCGGAAGCTCTTGCAGCGGACTATAATAACGGCGGCCGCGCATCCGGCAAAAAAACAAAAAAAACAACGGTGCGTAAAGACCCCGACATCGCCGATATCGAGCAAAAGTTCATCGAAGTCTTCGGGACAAAAGTCATTCTCAAAGGCTCGATTGACAAAGGCACAATTCAAATCGACTATTTCAGTAAACAGGACTTAAATCGTCTGTACAATGTTATCGCGCCGGAAAAATAGCAGGCGGCAGAGAATGAGGTTTGAAAGACGCGGCACGAACGGCATTTTCCAGTCAGTTTAGTTTTCTTCTATAAAAAAGAAATTGCATTAAATTACTTCCCAAGTCCTTCCGTCTCGAAACAGGTTTTCATATATAAATTGCGCATTCGTCTTTGGCAGTGTATAGTAGGGGTGCGCATGAGGCGCAAAATTGAATATCAAGGAGACGACTATGACGACAACGATTAAGGCTGTAGATTTTACGTTTGATGAAAAGCAATCGGATTTAATTCACTCGAAGATAAAAAGGATTGCGTACGCGGAAGATTTGATTGTTGACTTGCACTTAAGTGTCCGGCACGAAAAGGAATTTAAGGCGGAGGCGACGGTAAATTTCCGCTGGGGAGCGCAGGCTCATGTGTCAGGCGAGGGACGCGATTTTCAGGAGGCGCTGAATATTATGATGGACGTGCTCGACAATAAAATCAAAAAAGAAAAAGATAAAGTGCAGGAAAAAAAATAGACCTGTTCGAGAACTGTCTTTCCGAATAGGTTTCATATTTCCCTGCAGGGTATGCGTTTGCAGCCTGCGTAAAATCGTTCCGCCGGAGATGCTTGCCGGCGGATTTTTTATGTGTGCGGAATATGGCGGGCAGCAATAAGTTCGCTGCAGATCAGCGATGAACAGCGCTCGATGTTTCGCACTGTATATTCTCATAGGGGAGAGAACAGTCAGATTCGCTTTTTTTGTTTTGAGTCAAAAAACGTCGAGGTATTGTTCCCTGCACGAATAAAAAAGAAGTCAAAAAGAGAGCGCCTCGCTGCCTTTTTTTGCGCTTTACTCCGGCGCGCTGCGGAAAAAACACGTTGAGCGGACGGAGCGGCAGAAAATACAAAAGACGAATTACGGGAGCGAAATTGCCGCTTCGTTTTGAAAACGCCGCTTTCTTTCGTAAAATACCTCTTTTCCCGCCGCTTTATTTCCATGAACAACCGCATCTGCTGCGGCATTCGGCGCTCAAGTCCTGCATACGACCTTTCTGCTTACTCCGTCGTGCGCATAGAATCTGCGCTGCGTTTGAGGATGTTCAAAAATTCCGCTTCGGGGACGGGCGGACTGTATAAATAGCCTTGAAATAAACGGCAGCCCATCTTGCAAAGCCGCTCCGCTTGACTGTCCGTCTCTACTCCTTCGGCAAGGGCGTTCATGTTCAAGTCATTTATCATTGCAATCGTATGTTTAAGCGATACTGCCGCTTTATCGTTGTGTTCGGCCGCTCGTACAATCGATTTATCAAGTTTGATAGTCGAATACGGATAGTCCATTATGCTTGCCTGATTGCTGTAGCCTGTTCCGTAGTCGTCGAGCGCAAACTGAATGCCGGTTTCGTTAAGCCGCCGCATAAGGATTTTAAGCTGGTCGCCGCTGACAACTGCCGCCGTTTCCGTTATTTCAAAGTCAACCATGGTGTGGGCAACGCCGTGCGCGTCGATAATCCGCAAAAGCGTATCGAATATATGTTCCTGCATACATTGAACGACGCTCAAATTGACGTGAATCGTTTTGATTCCGTATTGTTCGGGGTGGTGCATTTGGATAAACTGGCAGACTTTTTCAAGTACAAGTTCGCCGATTGCAAGAATATCGCCGTTTTTTTCGGCAAGCGGGATGAATTCGTCGGGCGGAATACGGCCGATAAGCGGGTCATGCAGACGTACGAGCGCTTCGGCATACAAAAAACGCCGCTGTTCCGCGTCAAAAATGGGCTGGTAAAACACTTCAAATGAGCGGCGCTCAAGCGCGTCGGAAATCGCCTGTTCTACGTTCATCTTTCTGTGCATTCGGACAAGCAGGTCTTTGTCCGCTGTAACGATGTTATTTTTTTTATTTGAATAGGCTTCGTTTATCGAATAGTTCATTGTGTCGATGATGTCGGAAACTGAGCCGTCTTGTGCAGGCGGGACGATTGAGCACATATATGCGCGCAGTTTTACGTCAACGGCATTGATTTTAAACGGACGGTTAAAGCGTTCGATGACCGCGTTATTCAATTCTCGTATGTCTGCATTCCCTTGTACGATGACGGCAAATCGCGCCGTCCGGAGGCGAAAAATAGTGCCTGACGGATAGGTTTGCCGTAAAAAATGCGGGATTTTTGCCGCGAGCGCCGTCCCCTTTTCCATGCCGAACTTTTCGTTGACATAGTTTAAGCCTTCAATTTGAATGCAGACCAGCGAAAAATGCGTGCTGTCGGCGACAAAATTGCTGATGACTTTTAAAAACCATTTGCGGTTGTACGCGTCCGTTTCAGAGTCGATATACTCCAAAGGATTTTGCATTGTCAAATAAATGGAAAGCATTGCAAACGCGATGGCAGCCTCTTCAAGCAGATACGGCGGATAGAGAATCTGCACCGCGCTCAAAATAATCGTTTCTGCCGCACAAAACAAAACCGCCGCTTTTTGCAGCGGCGAAATATGCGTCCCTGCGCGTAAAATGACGACAGAACTCATAATCAAGTACAGCGCGGCGGATGCGTACGCGGCAATTTGCCCTTTGCAGCGGAAATATTTTCCCGCGCAGTCGAGACAGAAGGCAAAATGCGTAAACGGCGTTGTAAGAGACGGCAGAGCGGCTGCAAGATAGGGCAGCAGAAAGAGAAAAATCCGCTTTTTAGAAAGTCGTTCGGCTTCGTACACAGTTGAATGGATAAAAATAAAGTACAAGGCGGGGACAAAGGCTTGCACAAGAAAGTGAAAGGTGCGCACTGCGTAATGCGCCGGAATACATTTTGCGCCCCAGCAACCGTCCGCAACAGCGCTTATTATTTCCGTAACGGCAGAGACGAGCGACAAGATAAGCAAGAGGCGGTAAATGCGCTTTGTCCGCGTCGTGATTTGTCGGTACGAACTGTAAAGAATAAAAATCAGCAAAATGATAAAGAATGCGGCTGCATCAAAATCAATATTCCATTTCATGCTCTGTTCCTCTATTTTTCACACCGTAAAAAAATCGACGGCGAATGCGTTTTGACGAACATACGGCGCATTTTATGCGCACCGTCAAATATCGCGGCAGTGCTGTTTTCCACAGAAGCGGGAAGAGGCAGGTTTTAGAATTTCGGTGTCGAACAGGTCTTGAGCGTTCTGCATCGTACAAACAGCACGATGCAGAACATCGCATTTCAAGGAAACCAGTTCCGAAACGGAAGTTTCCAAACAGGTTTACTGTTTCAAAACAGTGTTTACCGGATTCTGCCGGATAAGGTTCAAACTTTATGTAAATTGTAACAGTCTCCCAAAATCGAGATGGGCGGGAATGTATCATAAAACGAAACTTATGCAAAGTTAGAGTATGTTTTTTCTTTGTTTGCTCCGAAGATAAAACCATGAATAGAATACGTGCTTCTGCTCTTTCCGTTGTTTTTTGCGCCGCGTTTTTTTCGTGCGGCACCTTTCCCGCCGGAAGAAGCCAAGATATTTCGCGTTCAATAACAGGGGAACCGGTTATGAATGCGCAAAAACTTTCCGCCTATTTTTTAACTCAAAACCCTGCTGCCGATAAAGCCCAGGTCAGACGACTTGCGGCCTATTATGTTGAAGAAGCCCGCGCGGAGGGCATCAATTCCGATGTTGCTTTTGCACAAATGTGCCTTGAAACGGGATTTTTGCGTTTCGGAAACCTCGTAACGCCTGATATGCACAATTACTGCGGACTGGGGGCAATCAGCCTTGAACAGCGCGGCGAAGTTTTTGAAAACGAGCGGCTCGGCGTGCGCGCCCACATTCAACATCTGCACGCATATTCCACTTCCGAAGACATTGCGCTCAACCGCCCCCTCATCGACCGCCGCTACCGCTGGGTAAATCCCCGCGGCAAAGCCCCTACCGTCTTTGAACTTGCAGGCACTTGGGCTGCCGACAAAAACTACGGCTATAAACTTGACTCCATTCTGTATCGAATGGAAAAAGGCGGACGGTAATGAGCGCTTATTACGCACTTTACAGATTTAGATTTGGCAGTGCGCCGCTCACACACGTTTTACAGGACGGTAAAAACGTGCAGTAAAACGAAGGTGCTGCATACGCAAGATTATCTTCCAACAGAGTGCGGATATTTCCCTTTATGCGAACATACCGCGCAAGGACATTAGATACTGTATCGGGCGGCTTTGCGGCACGATTGTTGATGAGAACATTTTTCTTGGTACGCGTACCAAAACGTATCTGCTTTTGACAGAGTACGTTGATAAGTTTTATCCATTTCATTTTTCTTCTGTCCTTGACTTAAAACTGAATTTAAATTTATTATTGTTTCAACGGCGGAAAATGCAGGTATTAAAAGACGAA
>CAUTOZ010000088.1:0-9263 GCA_963539635.1 uncultured Treponema sp. | reverse complement strand
ATTTCAGGAAAAGTTTAAAAGATTCAATTTTGCGGTTTGAAAAATTCGAAATTGAATGTATGAGTCTTGCTCGTTGTATTAAAAAGCGCTCATTGCGCAGTCGGCATTAAATATATATAGTCAGAACAAATCTATTTAATTAAGGATGATAGATTTTAAGGAGTTTCAATGAGCGAAAATAAATTAAAGATTCTCGGTTGGGTAGGAACGGCGTTATCGGTTACCATGTACATATCCTATATTCCGCAGATTATGAATAATTTGAGCGGAAATAAAAGTATTTTTCTTCAGCCGCTGGCTGCGGCAATAAATTGCACAATATGGGTTTTATATGCGCTGCTCAAAAATAAAAAAGATTATCCGCTTGCGGCGGCAAACGCTCCCGGCGTTATTTTCGGTTTGATAGCGGCAATCACCGCTTTATAAGACGCCGCACACGGTCGAATGCCGGCGGCGGCAGCATTGTTAAGTCTTTCAAGCATGTTTATTCGTGCGGAGGGGTTAATACCCCGACGCTTGCGTCGGGGGTGTTGATTTGCCGCCGTCTTCTTTATATCTACAAAATCACTGTTACCTCAAGTCTTCCGCAGAAAAACTTGCAGCGGGCGAATAATCTGCAAAATCTTCAAAGTTCCTTTTTTTCGTCCGCTATTTTATTCTTGCCCTCTCTTTCTCCCGCTTGTTATATTTGGGAATAAACAAAAATCCAAAAGAGGTAAAGAAATTGGCTAAACATGAATTTCAGACGGAAGTGAACCAGCTTTTAAAGCTCATCATTCATTCGCTGTATTCCAACAAGGATATTTTCCTGCGCGAAATCGTTTCTAATGCGTCGGACGCGCTGGATAAACTCAAATATCTGACCGTTTCCGACGACGCGTACAAGGCGATTCAGTTTGACCCGCGTATCGACATTTCGTTTGACGAAAAAGACGGTACGCTTACCGTGCAGGATAGCGGAATCGGCATGGACGAAGAGGATTTGCAGAACAATCTGGGAACGATTGCGCGCTCCGGCACAAAAGCATTTCTTGAAAAACTGTCTGCCGACGCGGCAAAAGATTCCGCGCTCATCGGACAGTTCGGCGTGGGATTTTATTCGGCGTTTATGGCGGCAAAAAAAATCGACGTGTATACGCGGAAAGCCGCTGCCGCTTCAAAACTCTTGCACTGGGCAAGCGACGGCACGAACTCTTATGATTTGGACGAAGTGGGCGCGGACAGCGAGGAGGCAAAACGCTTCGGATTCGATAAGACGGACAAAAACGGCACTGCAATCGTCATGTACTTGAACGACGACAGCAAAGAGTACGCGAGCCGCTGGAAAATCGAAGAGCTTATTAAACGCTACAGCGACCACATTGCCTTCCCCATCTACCTGCACTACACGCAAAATCAATACGACGACAAAGGCAACGTCAAGTCTTCCGAAAACAAAATCGACCAAGTAAACAGCGCGTCTGCATTGTGGAAAAAGCCGAAGTCGGAACTGAAAGCCGCCGACTACAACGAGTTTTACAAGACAATCGGACACGACGGCGACGATCCGCTCATGCACATTCACACGCACGCGGAAGGCACGCAGGAATACACGACGCTTTTCTTCGTACCGCAGCGCGCTCCGTTCGATATGTATCAGGCGGACTACAAAAGCGGCGTAAAACTCTACGTTAAGCGCGTATTTATTACGGACGACGACCGCGAGCTGCTGCCGGCGTACTTACGTTTTGTGCGCGGCGTTATCGATTCGGAGGATTTGCCGCTCAACGTCAGCCGCGAGATTTTGCAGCAAAACCGCGTGCTTGAGGCGATTAAAACGCAGTCGGTAAAAAAACTGCTTTCCGAATTCAAAAAGATGGGAGAAGCGGCGGATAAAGCGCGAGAAGCGGAAAATCCTTCCGACGATGAAAAAGCGGCAATCGAAAAATGGAATAAATTTGTTGCCTCATTCAACCGCCCGATGAAAGAAGGCTTGTACGGCGACTACGCAAACCGCGACGAAATCGCAGAAATCGTGCGCTTCAAGAGTACGGATAAAAGCGGCACGGGCGACGGCAACTGGACGAGTTTTGCCGCCTACGTTCAGCGCATGAAGCCCGAACAAAAGGCGATTTATTACATCACCGGCACCGACGAAAAGAACCTCCGCGAAAATCCGCTTTTGAAAGCATACACGGACAAGGGCTTTGAAGTACTCATCATGGCGGATGAAATTGACGACATCGTAATTCCGGGCTACGGCAAGTACAAGGAATTCGAGTTGAAAGCCGTAAACCGCGCAGGAAGCGACGAAGAACTTGGCGTAAACAAAGAAGAAGCGGAAAAAAAGGAAAAAGAATTTAAGCCCGTCGTCGAAAAGATTCAAAAAGCGCTTGACGGCAAGGTAAAAGAAGTAAAATTGAGCAAACGCTTGTCTTCCGAAAGCCCTTCGTGCATTGTCGTTGACGAAAACGATCCGTCGTTCCAGATGGAGCGCATGATGAAAGCGATGGGACAAAGCGGACTTGCCGAAGTAAAACCGATTCTCGAAGTCAACGGAGAGCATCCGCTTGTCGCAAAACTCAAAGACGCAAGCGACGAGGCCTTTATCAAAGACGTTTCCGAAGTCCTCTTGAACCAAGCCCTGCTGATTGCCGGCGTTGAAATTAAAGAGCCTGCGCTCTTTGTGCGGCATTTAAATAATCTGCTGAAATAGTTGTTGGGCGCGGCGGATGGGAAAACTTTGTTCACCGGATTTAATTTTCCGTCCGTCCGCTTCCCATTTTTATGACAATAAAAGTGGGGGCGTTGAGATGAAGAATAATAATCAGGAATGCACAACTCTTAATTATGAATTACGCATTCCTAATTGCCAATCCTCCCCTTGCTTGCAGATATGCCCCCAAACATGATATAAAAGACGTATGGAATATTGGTATATCAGCTGCCATAACGGCAATAAATCTATGCGGAATTGTATAAAACCGCTTGACAAGCGTCAAACACGCTTCTCACAATCTTCAGCAACCAGCAACCAGCAACCAGCAACCAGCAACCAGCAACCAGCAACCAGCAACCAGCTTTAAGCGCAGACCGCTTTTCTCTTAAAAACAACACAAATAACTCTTTTATACCGCGCAGGGGATTTCTCTCTGCGCGTTTTTTTATTTGTTCAAGATATCTTCTCACCTTCCTGCATCTGTCATATCCGGCGGAGCAGGAAAAAATAGCCTCATACACAGAAAAATTGACACTGCGCCAAGCTAAAAACGCGTATTGGTCGGACGGCATAAACGTATTTACGCGCTTTATCCAAGTCGTTCTACCGCAGCAAGTTTGCTGACTGCAAACCCACTCAAAATGATTTTTTGGGGAACGGCAGGCAGTAAAACCTATTTGGCAAGTGTCATTCGGTCTACTGCCCGCTTGCGGTGTTGCTGTCAGTAAAACTGCGTAAAACGGTTTTTAAACCACGGTTCCCAATAATTTTAAGTCTTTCTACAGGAGGAACTTGTGAAGACTACAAATTTTAAGCGGAAAGCAGATGCTTTCCTTGGAGCGGCGGTAGTTTTGCTTGCTGCGGTATTTACAGTTGGCTGTAAGGCAGAAACCAGCGGAGAGGACAAAAGAGAAGAGTGCTCAAAAGAGTACGTTACAGTCGAGTTTTCAAAATTAGGCGACTATCTAAAAGACAAGGCATCTTCTACATGCGTAAATCACATCACTGTAACCGGTCTTGCCGCTTCAGACTTGCTGGGAAAGATAAGTCCGACAGAGGAAGCAAGTCCGCTCGGAAAAATCTTGAAAGATAACCACACCAAAAAAGTAGCGCTCAAATTCGGTGGAGATATATCTGGTCTTACGAATATGAGATGCTGTTTTTACGGCTGCACAAATTTAGTACAGGCACCTGTAATCCCTGAAGGAGTTACAAATTTGACAGGCGCTTTTACCTTCACCGCCATTACCGCAGCCCCTGAGCTTCCAAACAGTGTTACAACTATGAGCGCCTGCTTTGGACGGTGCGCAAGCCTTGCAGAAGCTCCTGCTATACCGGAAAGCGTCACGAACATGAGTTCCTGCTTTAAAGGCTGCGTAAGCCTTACAAAAGCTCCCGCTATACCGGCATCCATTACAAATCTGAAAGAATGCTTTGCTCTTTGCGAAAAAATCACGGAAGTCGTTCTTAAATGCAATTACAATTCTGAACTAAAAAGCGGAAAACCGGCTTTTGCAGATGTATTCAGAGGCTGTTACGGCTTAACGGCAGGCAGCATCAAAGTTCCGACTGCACAGTTGCAGACGTACAAGGACAATGCGGCCACCATGTACGCGCAAAAAGACTGGTTTGCAGCAGATATGTAAACGTTTGGCGGGGCGGACGAGAAAACTTTGTCTACCAGATTTAATTTCCCGTCCGTCCGCTTCACATTTTTATGACAAAAAAATCGAAGGCAGATGTCATTTGAAAATGACGCGGCGAGCGTGGGCGGGAAAACTGGACTTTAACGACATAACCGGGGTTCTAGCCGCGTCTCGTTTACGTCTGCAAACCGGCGGAAAATGTATTTTGGCGGAACGCTGCGGAGATGCGGGGTTTGAGGACAGATAAACGAGTCTAAACGATTCTGCTTAGTTAGCCGCCTGCTAAAATCCATTGCGTGTACGTTGTCGCGTTTGGTAAATCTTCCGGATAACGATGTTCTACGGTCGGCCGCGCTTCCCTATCTTTCATACGCCCGCCGTCTTCCGCCTCAGCCGCGTATTTTGCTGCGGGGCAAACAAAGTTCCTGCACGTTTTGCCGTTCGGTAAAACGCTGGTGAGCGGTGCACCGTTCTATCTGCAAATCACGTAATAGCCGCTTACCGCCGTCCTGCAATTACCTATTACAAATTACTAATTCCCCATTCCTCCTCTCACCATTGCAAAATTCCTTCTTTGCATATATTGTACGCCTGCCGTTTGCGGAATTTTCTGCCAGCGCAATAAAAAAGTAAAATATTCGTCTGTCTTTTGTAGGAGTTTTATATGGCTGAAAAAGAAAATTATGATTTTTCGGTGGAGTCGCTCGGCCCGTGCAAGGTAAAGTCGCCGATAGAACTTTCCACCGTCATCGGAGATCACCGCGCAAATTACGTGCGCGACGATAGTTTTGTGCGCAACAAAGTCAATGTTTTTGACACAACGAAAGACGATGCGATGGACTGCACAAACCTCATGCAAAAAGCAGGTCCACGCGAGTTCATTTATTTTCCGCCGCAGACTGTCAACGCAGGAATTTGCACGTGCGGAGGGCTTTGTCCGGGCTTAAACGACGTTATCCGTGCAGTCGTCCGCTGTTTGTGGAACCGCTACGACGTCCGGCGCATTCACGGTTTTCAATTTGGGTTCAAAGGATTTTTTCCCGAAGAAGGATTCAGCACCATTCCGCTTAATCCTGAAAACGTTGACGAAATTCATAAAATCGGCGGCTCTTTTTTGGGCACGAGCCGCGGCGGCGGGCAGCGCGTTGAAGAAATCGTTGACTGCATAGAGCGCATGAATATCAATATGCTGTTTGTTATCGGCGGAGACGGTACGCAGCGCGGCTCTCTCGACATCGCAAATGAAGTCGGAAGACGCGGTATTAAGTGCGCGGTTATCGGTATTCCAAAGACCGTAGACAACGACTTGCAGTTCATTGACCGCTCGTTCGGGTTTGATACAGCCGTTCAGCGCGCAAAAGAAGCCGTTGCCTCCATTCATATGGAAGCAAATTCGCAGATAAACGGCATAGGACTGGTAAAACTTATGGGACGCGAGTCCGGTTTTATTGCGACCTCCGCCGCCCTTGCCAGTCATGAAGCGAATTTCTGCCTTATTCCCGAAGTTCCCTTTGACTTATACGGTGAAAATGGACTTTTGGAGCATCTAAAAAAGCGGCTTGAAGAGCGCCATCACGCGGTTATCATCGTTGCTGAAGGCGCAGGACAAGAACTTTTAACGAAGACAAACCAAACCGACGCTTCAGGTAATATCAAACTTGCCGACATCGGAACGTACATCCGCGATGAAATTACGAAGTACTTTAAAGAACAGAATTTCCATATCAACTTAAAATACATTGACCCCAGTTATCAAATCCGCGCATCAGTTACGACTGCTGCTGACTCCATTTACTGTGAGCGGCTCGGAAACAACGCAGTTCATGCAGCAATGGCGGGCAAAACCAAAATCGTCATCGGACTTGTGCATGATAAGTTCGTTCACATTCCGATTAAGATGGTAACCGCGCACCGCAACGTCGTTGATCCTGAAGGAGCCGTCTGGCGCGATACGCTTGATGCAACGGGGCAGCCCGTCCTCATGGTAAACGACATTGCCAAAGCAAAAGAGCGCATGATGGCATTAGTCGCTGACGCAAAGAAAAAGCCCAAAGAAAAAACGGGAATGTAAAAGCGCACAGGCGGACGGAAATTACGGCGCGTACATGAGATAGTCGTATTTCCGCCCGCCGTATTTTTTTAAGGCGATAGTTTTACAAAAAGGAGGAGAAGACGGAATGAAAAAAATCGCGAATTATCACACGCACACGTATTTGTGCCATCACGCGACAGGGACGCCGGTCGATTATGTAAAGCAGGCGGCGCTTGACGGCTGCACGGAACTTGGAATCAGCGACCACTGTCCGTATCCGGAAGATTTTTGCGATGTGTGGCAGGACGTCCGCATGGCAGTCTCTGACGTGCCGCACTATCTTGAGATGGTTCAAGCGGCAAAGGAAGCCGCTCCCTTTCCTGTCCGCTGGGGATTTGAGTGCGAGTGGGATGCCGAATACGAAAGCTGGTATCGCGACGAACTGAAAGGCAGGTACGGTGCGGAATACCTCGTGCTCGGCTCTCATTGGCTGCGCGCAGGCGATAAGCACGTCGGCTCAAACAAAGCGACTGCATCCGACTTACGAAAATACGCAGAGCAGACGATTCAAGGACTCCAGAGCGGACTGTTTGCGTTTTTGGCGCACCCCGACCTTTTTATGTCAAAGCACAAAGAGTGGGACGCGGATGCAGAGGCCTGTTTTAAGGCGATTCTCGAGGCTGCCGTGGACTTAGACATTCCGATTGAAGTAAACGGACTTGGCTGCAGCCGTCCCCCGAACGAAACGTCGCGCGGAATGCGGTTTCAATATCCGTATATCGAGTTTTGGGAACTTGCGGCGCAAACAAACGTACGCGTTATTTGCAATTCCGACGCGCACGATGCGCATGACGTCATCATGAACGCATGGAAAGCCCGCGACTTTGCGTCCCGATTCGGCATTACGCCGATTGAAAAACTCGACATTCACGTTGTTCGATAACGCTGTTGTCACACAGGGGGCAGACGGCGCAATAGTGCAAAAGCGGAAAAGAAGACCTTTCAGCAGGGAAACAGCGTTTTTTCGTCAAATGGAACGGAACATGAAAAACAAAAAAAATAACGAATTGGCGGTTTGCGGTTTTGCAGCGGTCAAAAAACTTGAAAAAAATCATCGAGACCAGATTCGCAGGCTTTATTTTACAAAAGAAACCGCCCCGCTTTTTGGCGGATTGTGCAGGTTTCTTTCGCAAAATCACGGCATTTACAATCAAGTGGACAGCGAAGATGAACTTGCAAAACTTTCCGGCACCGTGCACCATCAAGGCGTGGTCGCAATGATTTTTATGCCGTCAGCCCTTCCTCTTGATTCGGATATCACCGATGACTGGATAAAAAACGGCGAGCACGCAGTCATTTTAGACGGCGTCGGCAATGCCAACAACGTCGGCGCAATTGTGCGAAGCGCGGCGTTTTTCGGCATAAAAAACATCGTCATTTCCGAAGACTATATAAAAACCGCACTGACGACCAGCGCCTATCGCGTCGCCGAAGGCGGCATGGAATACGTGCGGATTTATTCTGTGCGCTCAATACCGCGCCTTATCGAAGTCCTCCGCGGCACAATGGCAGTTATCGGCACTGACCTTGCCGCTCGAAAATCATCTGTAGATCTTCACAGCATTCGCAGAGGGAAACCTGCCGTGCTCGTACTCGGCAACGAAGAGGAAGGAATCAGCGGCCGGATAAAAAAACTCTGCGACGATTTAGTAATAATTCCCTTCGGCGGTATGAAAAGCGGAAACGCTGAACCGTGTGTTGACAGTCTAAATGTTGCGCAGGCTTCGGCGGTGCTTTTTTATGAATTGACAAAGTAACGCAAACGGCGAGGACGGCGATACAGTCGAGAGGGGGCGGATACTACAGCAAAGAAAAAATGGCGCTGACTGCACAAGAGGACTGTAAATGTCGTTGCCCTGTATGGACGCTGCGGCAATGAACGCTTTATGTGAAAACAACGCGCGGCAAAGCGCGATGACAAACGTGCCGGTTCCATTACGCCAATGAAAATTACGCGGAGAAGTCCTCCCTTTGTCTACTGCCTGTATTAAAGACTGTCTTTGAGTAAGTCGGCAAGTGAAATGGAATCAAGATAGCCGTCGATTACCTTTGCAAGACCGCGCCACAATTTTATCGTGCGGCAATTTTTGACAAGGCGGCATTTAAGCGGTTTTTTATCAAGGCAGGCAACGGGCGCAAGACTTCCTTCGGCTGCCGTAAGAATTTCTTTTACCGTATACGCACCAGCATCTTTGGAAAGTTTATAGCCGCCCTGCGGACCTCTCACACTTTCCAACAGTCCTTCGCGGCTTAACCCTGCGGCAATCTGCTCAAGATACTTGATAGAAATTGCCTGCCGCTCGGAAACGTCCTTGAGGGGAATAAAGCCCTCCTCGTTGTGCTCCGCTAAATCCGCCATAAACCGCAGCGCGTACCGCCCGCGCGTTGAAATTTTCATAACCCGTCTATCCTGAGTCCGTACTTTATAGCAGACCGAAAGGAATGTAAATGAGCGGAGTTCGGCGGGCGGCAGAGAATGCAGTTTGAAAGATTAAGTTGGGTTCCCGCCCGCTGCAAGTTTTCTTGCGAAAACTTGGGGAAAAACGATGTTCTGCAGGCAGCGGCATTGTAGAGAAAAAATATTTTGAGAAAGCAGGGAGCGGAAAAAGAAGTTAAATGATACAACGGCGCCCCCGTCCGCTCCAAAATATCTATAGCCCGCAGGGACATGAATATCCTCGGAATGGAACTGAGTTCGGCGGACAGCAGGGAATGCAGTTTGGAAGATTAAGTTGAGTTCCCGCCCGCTGCAAGTTTTCTTACGAAAACTTAGGGGAAAACGATGTTCTGCAGGCAGCAGCATTGTGGAGAAAAAATATTTTGAGAA
>CAUTOZ010000087.1:0-9493 GCA_963539635.1 uncultured Treponema sp. | reverse complement strand
CTGAGCGTTTTTCCATCTAAACTGACATAACTGCCCGCTGGAATATCAAGTTCTTGCTCTATCCAAAGTGTATTTTCAGTCGCTAAAATAGAGCGGCTGAAAATACACGTCGAGTTTGCGTTCCGCAAACCTCGCTTATTGTATGTACGCTATCGCGTACCAATGCAACAGTTTCCAAAGTTCATACTTTGTTCAACTGCTGCATTTTAAGGAACGGATAAATACATTTTGAAACTCTTTTGGATCTAATATTCCCAGTACGCGCCTTACCGTATCATATGAAGGAAGTCCGTTCGGCAGTTTAAGACCGATAACATTTCTCAACCATTGTTCTTTTAGCCTGAGCAAACTCTCGAATCCCATAGATGCTTCGTTCTCCGGCACTTACTCCACACATTACTACCGTCAGTATTTCACTTATCGAATGCTTTACTTTCCAGTCTTGACGACTGTCTTCTACTTGTTCAAATAATATCAATTCCTCCATAACGTTACTTTACTATACTTTTCTTTCGTGCTGAGACCCTGGATTGGAAGGGACGAACAAGGACTGGAAATAAAACGCTCGCCGTCTGAGCGCTCTCTTTCCGCACTAGATTTTCCCTTCCCGTATTCCAGCCTATACCGATAGTTCCTTTTTTTGCAAAAATAATATACAAAACCCCTGCAATAAATCTGTTCAACAACGAACTTATCGAACAGGTCTTATTATCTTATGGAGGATATAATGAAAAAAATCGTACACGCTGCACTTGAAGGATTTATTTTTTGCACCGCGCTTACGTCGTGCTGGGCAAATCTTGAAAGTCAAAAGTCGCAGGTTGAATTTTCTGCCATGAACACGCAGATGACGATTACGGCGTACGGCAAAAAAGCGGAAAAAGGCGCGGAAGCGGCGCGGGACAAAATTGCGGCATTGGAAGCGCTTTTAAGCGTTACGGAGGAAAGCAGCGACGTTCACCGCATAAACGACGCAAACGGCGTGCCTGTCAAAGTGGATTCAGAGACGGCAAAAGTCATTTCGCTTGCAGTAAAAATCGCTGACGAGACGGACGGCTCTTTTAATCCGGCGCTTTATCCCGTACTCGGCGCATGGGGGTTTACAAAACGCAAGTTTCAAGTTCCGCCGCGTTCGGAGATCGACGAACTTTTAAAACTCACCGACTACAAAAAAATTAAAATTATCAAAGATGAAATTTCTATCCCGGCAGGCGGCATGATTGATCTCGGCGGCATCGGCAAAGGGTATGCGGGAGGCGCCGCGGACAAAGTTCTGCGCTCCTACAAGATAAAGTCCGCGATTTTGAACCTCGGCGGAAACGTGCAGGTTATCGGCGGAAAACCTGATGGCAGCTACTGGAATATCGGCATTCGCAGTCCCTTTGAAAAAGACAGTATCGGTGCGCTCAAAGTCAAAAATGCAGCGGTCATCACGTCCGGCGGCTATATCCGCTACTTTGTCGGCGAAGACGGGCATAAGTACAAGCACATCTTTGACCCGACGACCGGTGCGCCGGTTGAAAATGAAATGCTTTCAAGCACGGTTATCGGCTCGGACGGCGGCGTGTGCGACGCGCTTGCAACTGCGTTTTACGTGATGGGTGCGCAAAAATCGGCAGATTATTGGAGGCGGCACAAAAACTTCGATATGATTTTAATCACGGATGAAGACGGCGGCACTATCTATTTGACGAAAGGAATTAAAAAGCGTTTTACACTCAGCGACGACTACAAAAACGTCAAAGTCAAAATAATCGAATAGACTTGCGGAAACGGCGGACAGGAGGAACCGAGTTTGAAAGATTTACCAGAGTTGCCGTCCGCGGCAGTTTTGCAGTCGGACAACTCAGGCAAAAGCGGTGTCAACGGTGGACTGTACGGGGAAGAGGAATGCCGTACAGGGTAAATATAACGCACCCGATTCGCGCAGGGGATACTTGCAGACGGCGGAAGCGGCTTTTTTCAAACTCTATTTTCCGTCAGAAGCAAGCAGCGTTAAAGTTTGCCGCCCCGCCTGAAAAATCCAGCAGGGGCGGCAAAAGAGTAATTTTTTTGTAAACGCCTTTTACTTTGCAGGCTTTGCGGCAAGTTCCGTAACGCCTGAAACAAGTCCTGCAAGCCCTTGTATTTCTGACGGAATAATAATCTTTGTCGCCTGCCCGTCGGCGGCTTTTTCAAACGCTTCAAGGCTCCGAAGTTTTATGACCGATTCGTCCGCGCCCGCTTCTCGAATCATCTTTAAGCCCTGCGCCTTTGCCTGCTGCACTTCCAAAATCGCTTCGGCTTCGCCTTTCGCTTTTTGAATGGCGGCTTCTTTTTGCGCCTCTGCTTCAAGGATGAGCGACTGCTTTTTCCCTTCAGCAATAAGAATTTCAGACTGCTTTTTGCCTTCCGCTATCAAAATCGACTCGCGGCGTTCGCGTTCGGCGCGCATTTGCTTTTCCATCGCTTCTTTAATCGCTTCCGGCGGAATGATGTTTTTCACTTCGACGCGATTGACTTTAATTCCCCACGGGTCGGTCGCTTCGTCAAGAATGCTCCGCATTTTCGTGTTGATAACGTCGCGGCTGGTGAGCGTCTGGTCAAGTTCAAGGTCGCCGATGATGTTGCGGAGCGTTGTCGCGCTCAAGTTTTCAAGCGCGTTAATCGGACGCTCAACGCCGTACGTGTACAATTTGGGGTCGGTAATCTGGAAATAGACGACCGTATCAATCATCATCGTTACGTTGTCTTTCGTAATGACCGGCTGCGGCTGGAAGTCGAGCACCTTTTCTTTGAGCGAAATCTTATTTGCAATCCGGTCAATAAACGGCACTTTGACGTGCAGGCCGACTTGCCACGTCATCTGGTACGCGCCGAGCCGCTCAATGACAAACGCAAACGACTGCGGAACAATACGGATATTGCTGATAATCAGCACAACCGCCACGGCAATCAATGCCGTCAACACATAATTCATGTTACCTCCTAAAAAAGCGGGAGGGAAAGGGACAACTTTTCCTTGCGCTTTTTCCGCCGTCTATCCTGCAATGCAATGAAGAACGGCAATTAAAATATACAAATATACGAGTTTCGCAAACGCGAAACTTCTTGCGGCCGACTGCAAAAGCCTTTTTGCAATTCGGCAGCGCATTTCCCATCGATAATATGTTGCCCGCTACGGCAATTCTTGTTGAGCGGACACGCTGTCTTCGTCCTTTTTGACTTTAACTTCGAGCGTGTTGCCGGTAACGGCGGCGATACGACAGAGCGTTCCTGCTTCAATGTTTGAGCCGTCTTGCGATTTTGCGCTCCACACTACGCCGGAGGAACTTTTTACTTCGCCTTTTTCAAGCGTCCCGATTTTCTTTACGACGACAACCGTCTGCCCGACAAGCGCATTTACATTCGTCTTTGCGATTTTGAGTTTTTTAAGTGCGAGCGGGCGCGTAAAAATGAGGAGCACGAGCGTAATCGTTATAAAAATAAGCATTTGCCACTTGAATGCAAGCGGCGTCTGCGCAATAAAAATAAGCGGAATGCAGGCAAGTGCGCCCCAAACGGTTGTCAGGCTGAACGTAAACGCCTCGCCGACGAGCAGCGCAACCATGAGCGCAAGCCAAAACCACGGCAAAGAATTCATAACATACATGAGCATGGGCGGAGTATAGCACAAAAGAGAAAATTAGTAATGCGCAGGCAGCGGACTTCACTTGAATGATTAAAACCGTTCGGAAAGTTTTGTTTTAGAACAGCACTGCGATACGGCACTCCGTTTGCAAAACGGGAGATTTGAATGACGAAGAATGCCAAATTACAGCGCAGCGTTATTGAAACCTCTGCCGATGGTGAAGAGGGATTGGAATGGACGAGAGACTTAGAGCGGCATAACGAGAGTTCCTCTCGGCTGCAATTTTGTTGTGCGGGGAAATTGCAGGGAAATTGCGGAGAAATATATTTTGGGCGGCCTTCTCCTAAAAAAATGGTCGCGCATAAGGAAGGCGGTATTGCGGGGAAATCTGTCTGCACGTGGACGCTCGGTGCACCAAATACGGACGAAAATCCTGTTACAATGACGGCAGCACACAGCGTTTCCGGTGCAATCCAATCGTTGACGTTCTACGGGGCTGACTTCTAAAGCGTTTTCTTCCTAATCTGCCGCAGGTTTTGCAGCGTCATAAAGCCTCTTTGCGCATACAAGGGGGCTTTTTCATTTAGGCGGCGCTGCATATACAATTCTGCGCCCTGCGCCCGTCATGCTTTCTCTCTCCGGTACGCTTTTTCTTCATCTTTTGTTTTGAATAGATAAAATCTGGCTGCTTCTATATAATACTGTCGAAAGATTTTGAGCGGCTGGAGTCCCATATATACGAAGCGCCGCCAAACATAATTGCCAGCGGGTTTGCAAACAAACGCAAACTTGGTCGGGAGGCAGCGCAGAAAAGTCAAAAAGTTTTTTTCTGTCGTCTGCAGGAGGTTTATATGAAATTGAATAAAAGTACCGTTGCGGCGTTTGCTGCGTTTTGCATTGCAGCCGGAGCGTTTGCAGTCAATGTAAACGAAGACGAATTAAAGTCTGTCGGAAGCGATGAGACAGTCGTTTTTAAAAATTATACCGGCCCCCATGCCCGTATCGACTCAGCGGCAAACATTCGGAGAATCGGCGAAAAGTTGGGCGACGTCGTTGCCGCTGCTCCAAATAAAACGGCAGCGGCAGGCTCTGCGGCGCGCTATGCGCTCATTCATGTTGTGGACTCGAACGACACAAAAGGACTCGACGCGGATATTTTGTCGTTTGGGCGGAGCGCAGGCGTAGACCACATCGACAACGTGCGGCGCATTATTGCCGCCTATCTTTCCGCTGCCTACGGCTATTCCGACACTGACGCGCACACTATTGCAGTCTTTGTAACCGTTTACAACGCCGTGTACCGCGGCAAAATTGACTCGTACCGCGCACGCTACAAAAAAGCGGTTATGGCGCATTTACAGCCGGAAAACTGCGGACTTTCAGTCAACTATGCCGACTGGGCAGGCAAAACGCAAATCGTTATTCCTCTGTATGATGTGCAGGACGGCGGTTTGAGCACAGTTGATACGTCCCTCATCAGCGGAAGCGATGTGGTCAAGCGAATGCAGGAAGATGACGGGAAAGGCATTGACGAACGCAAAAACATGGTTGACTTAAAGGAGCGGGAAGCGGATGCGGCGTTCGATAAGGCGCAGACGGCTCAGAAGAATGCGGCGCAGGAACAAAAAAAACTGGACGATACGCGGAATAAGACGGAACAGATGAAAAAAGACGCTGAAGAAGCGGAACGGAATGCACAGGCGGCGCGAAACAACGCGGCGGGAAATCCCGGCGACAAGCAGGCGCAAAAGGACGCGGAGACTGCGGAACGGAACGCCGCCGAAAAACAAGCGCAGCTCGCGTCTCAGAAGGAAATCCAGAAAGCGCAGGAAGATGCCGCGCGGAAAGCGCAAGAGGAAGCGGCGGAAAAGCAGGCGCTTTCCGATAAGAAACTTTCCGAAGCGCAGGTCGAGCGCAAAACGATTGCAGATGACCAGCAATCAATGATAGCGGAGCAATACGCAGCGGACAGTTTTGTCTACGGCATGGAACTTGTTGACGAAGCGGCAATGCTTTCGCGCATTGTCAAAATCAATACGAAAACCGGCAGCGTTACAAAGCCCTCTGCCTCTGTGTATATCCGGAATCGGACACTGTTTGCTGCCGGAAGGAATTTTATTGCTGCAGCCGGAGAAAAAGCGGGACGGGTAAAACTTGTTTTGCTGTCGCAGGATACATTAGAAGTCGTTAAGCAAAGTGCCGAAACGCTTGCCGAAAATTCTATGCTCGTTGAAGACGGCGGCGACTTTTACTGTGTCATACAGGACGGTAAAAAACAATCGCTTGCAAAGTACGGCGCCGATTTAAGTCTTAAAACCGTGTCTTCGGTGCCGGTTAAAGGCGCAACACCTATAACGGCGGCAGGACAGTACCTTATCGTAACCGGCGCCGACGGAGGTCTGCATTTGCTGAGCAAGGCGGCGCTGGAAGAAGCAGGGAAAAGATAAGGGTGAATTGCGTTGGGCGGTGAAGAAAGTCAGGCGGCAGAGAAAGAGGGTTGAAAGACACAATGGAGTTGCCGCATGCTCGAGAATATCCACAATCATGTGGTTGTGGATATTCTCGCAGTAAACTGGACTTTAGCAGGCGGAAACTTGTCTGCCGGTGTCCCTTTGCCGTTTTGTTCGATGAAGTAAATCGAAAGATATAAGGATTTTTTTATGCCGAGACCGACGACAAAAGCAGATTTAATTGAAGCCGCGAACAAGAATTTTGAAACGCTCGAGGCGCTTCTTGGAAGTTTATCCGATGAGGAGAAATGCGCCGACATTTTTCCAAACGAACGTGATAAAAACGTGCGGGACGTTCTTGTTCACCTTTCTGAATGGCACCGGCTTTTAATTGACTGGATAAACGCGAATATGAACGGTGCTGCCGCGTCGTTTTTACCCGAACGATTTAATTGGCGCACCTACCCGCAGATGAACATCGAATTTTGGAAAAAACACCAAACGACCTCGTATACGGACGCTGCTGCAGCACTGCAAAAAACGCACGCAGAAGCGCTGCTCCTTATCGAAACATTTTCTAACGACGAACTGTTTGCAAAAAATGCGTTTGCGTGGATAGGTACTACGACGCTCGGCAGTTATTGCATATCGGCAACCTCAAGCCATTACGGCTGGGCGATACAGGACATTAAAAAGGCAGTAAAACGATACAGGAATAAATAGATAATCATTGGGACTGTGAAGAATGGAATCTGAATGACAGAGCGGAGTTGCCGCTTCAGCGGCCTTTCTAAGGAAAAGTCAAAAAAAAGCAGTGCTTGAAAGCGAATTCTCCATAGAATACGTCTCTCTTCCTAACTCCGTTTTGTCCTCAGACAAAAACAAAGACAGGCGATAAAGAAATGTCTCTGACCGACAAAGCGAGGAACTCTCGCGACCGTTAAACTTCATTTATCTGCGAGATTATCCATACTTCTTGAGGCGGGGGATAATCTCATGCGGGCGGCAACTCCGTTAAATCTTTCAAAACATCGTTTGCGCTGCTTCCAACTAAGCAAGGAGTTTGAGACTGTGAACTCCTTGCTGTTTAGGAATTTACAGAATGATTTTCACAGAGTCTGGGATTCTGTTCCTGAATTGTAATCGGTAGGGAAAATCTGCCTATCTTGCGTATACTTTGGAAGTTTTGATTCCGTTATCTCTTCGGCGGTTTCCGTTAAAAACTTGCTCTGAGCCTGTTGCCTCGCACTCTGATGAAAATTCTGTAAATTCTCTGTTTCCTCTGTTTTCGGGGATGCCAGTGTATTGAGAGGCCTGCCGTCATCTTTTGGGGCTGGACTGTTTCTTAGTGTATCATCTCCGAATATGATACGGTTCCGTTCTCTCGCAAAATCAGCTCGGGTTACGGCTCTCGCCAGTTCCCGCGAAAGCTTTCCGTTCGTGTTTATTTCTGCGGTCATTTTTATCAATTTATTTCATTTATCAGGCGCTGCTTCTTCAAAATAGACATACTGTGCAGCTAAGAAATTTTTAATGGCTATTCTTCCGCATATTGCCTTCGTATGCGCTGTTCGGGGGCAGTGCACAAAAGATAGAGAACACACACAAAGAACCATTCGGCGGGTTTCATCAGAATGTAGACGATGTCTGCGTGGAGCTTGGTCGTGATGAGGCGCGAAACGGGATAGCCGTGCGTGTCGTAAAAACGGCGGATCGCCCTGTGTAGGCGGAAAAAGCGCTCCTGCACAAGCTCTTCAAAAGCGTTTGCAACGGCAAGCTGGCGGTTTACGACAATCTTTTGTCCGCCCCGTATACCGAACCGAAGCGGTTTTACCAGCGCGCGGTGTCCGCCGGCTGCAACCGTACACAGATAATGCGTCGAACCCGTATATTCAAGCGGAAGCGGAGACGGCGGTACCTGTGCCGAAAAGGTCCAATCCGCCGTCATCGTAAAGGCCTTTGCAGGTCCGTCCGCCCCCTGCCCGAACAAAATCAACACGATGTCGATAACAAGTGCAAGCGGAAGCACGGCGACAAAGGCCGCCGCATACCATTTCGACGCGCGGGAAAGAAAGCTGTACAATTTTTTCTGCCACGTGTACGCCGCCTCGGCACGGCGCGCTTCAATCAGTGCAAGCTGCCCCCGTATCTGGCGCCGTATGTGAAAAACCGAAAGCAGCAAAAGGTTTGCGTGAAAAAGGTAGGGCAGCATATTTTCAAAATCGCCGAAAAGAAACCCCACAAAACCCGCAGAGACCGAAAAAAAACAAAATTCTTTTGAAACCTGAAGTGCAAACACAATGTTTTCGGCATTCCCGATATAGATACCCGCCAGCGCAAAAACTGCAACAAGCGGAGAAAGCTTTTCCGCCGGAAAAAAGGCGATGACAAAAAGCCCTGCAAAACCTGCCGCGTACGGAATGATAAACGAGAGAAAATATTCGGAACTGATGATTTGGTGTATGGTGTACTCATATACGGGCTCGTTCCACGGCACATCCGTAACGTCCGCATATCCCAAGAAAACCCGGTAGCAAAAGAGTCCGTACACAACGGTAACGATAAGCAGCACACGCGGAAAAAAAGCTTTTTTTGCACACAGGTTCCAAATGTTCAAAACGGTCAGGATAAGCGGCGGAACAATAAAAATACACGCAAGTATCAAGAATATATCCATATACACTCCTTATGGTATGCAGCCGCACGCCTCATTGTGCGCCGCCCGTCTTTGATGCAGCAGAATAAAAACGCCTTCGACAACCATATAGCCGAAGATAATCGTGCCGGTCTTAAACTGATAAATCGAATCGCTCTCCCAGTCCGAATGAGGAACAATATCCGTCTTCGCAAGCAGCATCAACAGAACATACGACAGCGCATATATCGGGACGGGGAAAAACGGGAGCACAAGGTATTCCCATCTGCGCAAGCGCAGCTTGAACACAAACGCTATGATACTGTTGGCGCAAAAAAGCGAAAACGGCACGGCAAGCTGCCAAGCAAGATACTGCAGCCACGGATACTTCATATATCCTGCAAGCATTACCCAGCCGTAATAACCCAAAAAATTGTACGCGACGGGATAGCTGTTATACGCGGCGAAAAAGAACGCGCCGTACACTGCGACAAACGCAAGATTTTTTACGGCGGATAGGCGGAACTCGTAGCTGTAATTCAGCCAAAGGATGAACAAAAGCGGCGGGAGCACCAGCGCATAGTGCGGATACTCGAGCCAATCCAAGCCGTCCCACCCGCGCCACAGCACTTCGGCAAAAAACACCAAAAAAGAGATAAACGCCGCCGAAACAAGCGTTACGTACTTGATTTTCACATCGTATATTCCGCGCATACCAGGGCCTCAGCATGAAAAAAGGATCTGAGCTCTGAACTCATCATCGTAGATACAAGCGCGCTTGCCCATACTGAGCGTATC
>CAUTOZ010000086.1:0-9516 GCA_963539635.1 uncultured Treponema sp. | reverse complement strand
CGATTTGCGTATATTTATATTTTGAAAAATAATCTTCCCTTACAGCGCTTTTTAATGGTTCTTCTTTTAATATCTTGTAATCCATTTCCCCTTTCCCATTACGCCTCGTGCGGACGTATGCACGGCATTGTTTTTCCGGATGTAAAAACGGCAAGCGGACAGCAAAGCGCATTCAGTCTCTAAAACCGCGTTTATCCTGTCCGCCCCATCTGCAAAAGTCTAAATAGCGAGCGTCAACAAATGTTCTTTCATGTACGGAATCCGATTCGGCGACATACTGAATTCCCGAACGCCCGCTTTTAGCAGCGCCTCCGTGCAGCGCGTGTCGCCTGCCATCTCGCCGCACACGTGGACTTTTATGCCCGCTTTGTTTGCAGCGCGTACTGTCATTTCGATGAGAGAAAGGACGGCAGGGTGCAGTTCATCGTACAATTCCGAAACATAGTCGTTGCCGCGGTCAACGGCAACCGTGTACTGCGTTAAATCGTTTGTGCCGATGCTGAAAAAGTCAACGTGTTTGGCAAGCGTCTCTGCCGTAAGCGCCGCAGCAGGCGTTTCTACCATAATGCCGAACGGAACGCGCTGGTACGTCTTGTGCTCGGAGTTTTCCAATTCCGCATAAACTGAATCAAGCATCTTTTTTGCCTGAATAATCTCGTCTTCCGCGCTTATCATCGGAATCATAATCGCACAGTTGCCGAACTCGCTTGCTTTTACGAGCGCACGAAGCTGCATTCGGAAAACTTCGGGCGTTTTAAGACAATACCGGATTGCCCGCCAGCCCAAAAACGGATTTTCTTCTTTAGGAATGCCGAGCGCGGCAATATTTTTGTCGCCTCCTGCGTCAAGCGTCCGAAAGACGACAGGCTTTTTCCCCATCTTTGTCAGAATTGTTTTATATGAATTGAATTGTTCGCTTTCGGTAGGGATATGCTCAGGGTTTTCCATAAAAAGGAATTCAGTGCGGAAAAGCCCGATTCCGTCAGCATTGTGCTCTAAAACCGCATCGATTTCAGCGACGGTACCGGCATTTGCCGTTAATTCGATGTGCGTACCTGCCGCCGTTACGCCTTTTTTATCGCGAAAGACCGCAAGTTTTTCTTTTTGAGCCTCAATCGCGCTGATTTTTTTTTCGTACTCGGCTTTTACGCTTACTTCCGGCTCTACAATGAGTATGCCTTTTTCCGCGTCGAGGATGAGCGCGTCTCCGGTTTTTATACCGGAATCTTCATAGGAAATGCCTGAGAGCATCGGGATTCCTGCGGCGCGGCAGATAATTGCCGCGTGGGACGTGCGGCTGCCATTTTCGACCACAACGCCTTTAAGGTAGGTTCGGTCGATACGCGCCGTGTCGGCAGGGCCGATTTCAGTTGAAACGAGGATAAAATCTTCCGAAGGAGCCGCCATTTTGCTGCATCCGCCTGAACGGCAGTCCATAACGATTCTAAAAATCTGCCTAAAATCGTCTGCACGCGCCTGCATATACGGGTCGTCGAGCGCTGCCATATCCGCCGCGTAGCCGCCGCACACGTCCATGAGCGCCGTATTCATATCAACGAGCTTTTCTTTCATGCAGCCAACCGTATCATTGACCAATTCTTCGTCGGAAAGAATTTCAACATACGCGCCGAACACGTCCCCCTGCTCGGAAGCGCCCTCAGCATACGCTTTTTCCTGCAAGGCTTTTATGTCCTCTTGCGCTTTCGCCAGAGCCTCGCGCAGCGCCTCCGTCTCGGAAGGAATTTTATCTTCCGTTATTGTTGTTCTGTTGCCGGAAAACTTATTCGTTTTGAGCACAAACGCTTTTGCAGACGCAATTCCTTCCGCCGCAGACAATCCCTGAAGTCTATCCATAGCCGTTTCCGTTACTCGCTTAAATTTTCGATATACGAAATCAACGATGCAATCGCCTTGTCTTCATCGCTTCCTGACGCGCTGACTGTAATTTCATCGCCGCAGGAAATACCGATTTTCAAAAGTTTTACGATACTTTTTGCATTCGCCTCTTTTTCGCCCTTTTTGACGATGATGTCGGACTCAAACGTCTTTGCAAGTTGAACAAATTCCGTTCCCGGACGGGTATGAAGTCCCGTCGGATTTTTTACAGTGATTACCGCTTCTTTCATATATTCTCCTAATCGTGTAGTGGAAGTGCAGGTTTAAACCGGCTTTTCAACGCTCTACGCGCAAATCCGTCGGCATTTGTTATAACTCTGTCGGGCGGGACACGCATCTCCGCCCCGATACGGAGTTTGTGCTGTAAAAACCTCGCAATATTGAATTTTAAAGGTTTTTCTTACGACTATGTGCAATGTTTCAATTTAAGTCATTGTAATATAAAGACTTAAATTGAAACTTATCGAGCATCTCTACAGATATAACTGAGTTTACAAGACGCTCGTATTACAGCTCTTCGATGCTATCGAAAATCTTTGCAAGATCTTCTGCATTCTTTGCCTGACGCAAAGCTTCTATCGCTTCTCCGTCGTCAAACAGCGTTACCGCATTCATGATAACTTCTTCATTCATGTCGGACGCATTTTTTGCGCAGATGCACAGCACAATGTCTACAGGGTCATTGTACTCATGTCCAAACTTTACGGGATTTTTAAGCGTTAAAAGCGCAAAGCCCGTTTTCAGTCCGCCGAGTTCCGGACGCGCGTGCGGCATTGCAACGCCGGGCGCAATAACAAAATACGGTCCATGCTCAGAAACCATTTGCAAAATTGACTCGTAATATCGCTCTTCGGCAGCGCCCGCTTTTACAAGCAACTCAACGCCTTTTTTAACTGCGTCTTTCCAGTCGCTTGCCTCGACACCCAAAGAAAACGTACCATTATTCAAGATAAAATCTTTTAATATCATCTCAGCAACCCTATTTGACCGATGCCAAATCAGCTTCAGTGATTTTCGCTTCGATTTCCTTTTCATCAAGCAGATTTTTCAGTGCAATAACGCGTACACCCTTCTTTTCCGCCGCTTCAAACGACCCTCGGAGGTTTTCGGGGCAGATGACCGCAGTATAATTTTCCGCCGTGCTTTTTGCTTCTCCAATGTTCGTGTGATGAATATCCGCTTGTACATTCATCTTTTTAAGCACTTTGGATACCTTCATTTTGATGATTTGACTTGACCCCATGCCCGAACCGCAGGCAACGACAATTTTTACCATATCTTTACTCCTTCAGATATTGTGATAACCGTCCGCGCCGCCGGCGGCAGGCGAACGGTTTTGCCTCATCATACCGCAATACGGGCAAAATGACACGCCGTATGCAGTCAGCATTACAGGCTTTTTACCTACGCCAAGTCAGCTACAGCCTCATAATCTTCTGCAACCTTAAAGTATTTGTCTTTCTTGTATTTGCCGAAGAAGTATTGCAGCTGCGGAATAGCCAAAAGGAAGGCGATACAGATTCCGACGCCGACGTAGTGCAGATTTTTCATCAATACGCCGAACAGCGGCCACACCGTATCCCAGTCGAAGTTGCCATGCCAACCGCCGAACTTGCTCAAGCCAAAGTAGAACGCCGCAAATGCGCCGCCTAAAACCTGCAAAAGTCCCGATATGAACGGCAAGAGGAAAACCGCCTTAATGCCGCCCTTGCGGTTTGCAAAGACTGCGAATGTCGCATTATCGAAGAAGACCGGTACGAATCCCGTGATGATAAAGACGGGGCTCTTGAACACGATAAGTCCGATAATTGCGATAAACTGACCGAGCGCGCCGAACAAAAACCCGAGCGTAACGGCGTTCGGATGACCAAAGCCGTAGGTTGCCGCGCAGTCGATTGCAGGAACGGAACCCGGCAAGAGTTTTTCTGAAATTCCTTGGAAAGATTCGGTGAGTTCGCCGACAAAAAGACGCACGCCAAGCTGGAGGATTTGCAGGTACACTGCAAACGTAAACGACTTTTCTACTATATAAAAGCCGAAGTTTTGCTTTGCGTTAAAGCCTTTATCCAAAGTGTGCATCAAGTCCGCGCCTAAAATCGCCATAATGCCGCCGAAGAAAACCGACATAAGGACGGCAGTTGCAACGATATTTTCGTTGAAAATCGAAAGGAAGCCCGGCAGTTTTATGTCTTCAAGTTTTTTCCCGTTCTTGCCGCCCATTTTGGAGGCGATTTTATCCGTAAGCCATACGCCGAACATCTGCTGATGCCCAACTGCAAATCCGCCGCCGCCCGTTAATTCCTGCGTAGGGCCGACCGTCATGTTGGATGCGACCGCCCAGTACGTGCCGAGGAACAGTCCGAGCATGATAACAATGCGCGGATCGCTCAACTGCGGGAAGCAGAACAGGACGAGCCAAAGCGCAGTTGACGACTGCTGCACCATGATGTGACCGGTAATAAAGACCGTGCGCACTTTGGTGAGTTTCCGCGCAATGACCAACAGCAAGTTCCAGATGAAAGCGACAAGAAGCACCTGCACCATCATCGTAAAGGAACGTCCAACGCCCTCAACGGCAGCCTGCGCCGCCGCCTGTCCAAAATACGGATCGATAACCGCCGCATTCAAGCTGAAACGCTGGTTTAAACCCGCAAGAATCGGCCGGAAGTTTACGACCAGTCCGCCTGCCGCAACATTCAAAATCATGTAGCCGACCGTCGCTTTAATAAGTCCCGCTAAGGCTTCGTAAATCGGCTTTTTGAGCAGCACGTAACCTACAAAAACGATAAGACCTACAAAAAACGCCGGTTTTGTCAGAATGTTGTTCTGAAAAAACGCCCAAACGGCAATTACCGCATTCATACTACCTCCTTAAAAACTTTTGCAGGAAACTTCAGTTTCCGAAAAAGTTTTTGCGTGCGCGTGAGCGCACCCGTATATCAGACAGTTTGCAACGCAAACTGTTCGTTGACTTTTGCCGCGCTATCCTGCGGTAGAAGTCAACCTACCTCCCTTAAAAAATGAGCGAAGAAACTTCAGTTTCTGAGCTTATTTTTTACATGCGCGTGAGCGTACTCACGTTTAACATCGTTTGCAGCCACAAATTGCTGCTCCGCAAACCCAATACAACGAACAGCGCACTGCTCGTCCGCTTTTCCTAAACCGCCGTATCTCTGCCGCGCCTATTCGTGCAGTTCGTACAGCGCAACCTCATCGATTTCGCGGTTTGTAACTGCAAGAAGGGGCTTTCCATCCTTTACGAACAGCGCGGCATTCGCGCCTCCCGCATCCTCATCCAGCGTGTCGAACGCATAGCGCTTGCCTTCGGTCTCGTAATAAAACGCAAGCAGCCGCCTTGCTCCTTTCCGGTGTCCGATAAAAACGTACTCCTTGCCGAATACAGTCCCGCTCGTAATTGCATGCGCAAACTCCGCTGGCTCTGGGTGGTCATAGACCTTGCGGAATACGCCGCCTTCATTTTCGTAAATTGCAAGAAAATCGCCGTGAAAGGGCGAAATGACAAGCATTTCCTTTTTACCGTCGCCGTTTAAGTCCGCCATAATTGCGTCGGATGCAGGCGTGTCGATAAGCCGCTCGATTTTCCAGTCTCCGTCAGGAGCCTCAGGCGGCGTAAAGCGGAACACGCCGTTTTCCGCGCTCACAATTGCAGTTTCTGCGCCGCCGTGCACGTCTTTTGTGTAACCGTGGTTTTTTGTCAGTCCCGCTTTCAATTCCCGAATCTTGAACGACTGGGCGCAAAGCGATTCATCGTCGAGGTTATCGGGAAGAATTCCTGCATACACTTTGCCGGGGCTTGTCCAGTCCTCCTTGTACTTATGCGCCGACTTAATCGTACACAGAAAAAGGTAGTTTACGCCCTTGTGCCGGATAATGTCGAAGCGGTGCAAAAACGGCATATCAAGGATTTTCCTGATGCGCCACTTGTTTTCCGCGATATTTTCAGGCTTGACGTACACGATGTTCGCGTCGGCAGAATCATTGGGAGAATAAAACTTCTGCGTCGCAAGAAACGCGCCGTCCTCGCCTAAAAGCGGGGCAATGCTCATCGTGCCGCCGGTACCGTCCCACAAAACGGAAAGTTTGTTGCCGTCCAAGTCGTAAAGATTACACGCATCCTGCTTTTCCGCCGCCACCAGCATATGCTCCTTCCCGCCGCAAACGAGAGGCGAAACCGCATAGCACTTGGCGAGCGTATCAATCTTCTTTTTTATGGCTCTCATCGCGCGCCGCCTTTTTATAGAAGAGAACGGAACGGAATGTTCTGCGGATTTTCAAAACAGTCTTCAAATCCGCGCCGGTGATGGTACATTCGCTTGTCTTTGTCCTGCGGATAGACGTATTTTCCACCCACTTCCCAAATAAACGGGTGGAATTGATAGTCGAGCCGCATTTTTTTCATTTCGTAGAGGACGTTGATTTCATTCGTATCCGCCATAAAGTTTGTCCACACGTCGTGATGAACTGGAATGACGACTTTACAGCGGAGCGCTTCCGCCATGCGGAGAATGTCCACTGAAGTCATCTTATCCGCAATGCCGACAGGATTTTCGCCGAACGCGCCGAATGCAACGTCGATGTCGTAGTCCTTGCCGTGTTTGGCAAAATAAATCGAATAGTGCGAGTCGCCTGAATGATAAATATTTCCGCCGGGCGTTTTGACCAGATAGTTGACTGCCTTTTCGTCCATGTCATCGGGACACTTGCCGGTAAGCTCTTCGCGCTTTTCGCTTGTGTCGTCAGTTGTAACGAGGCAGGTGCGGTCAAAGGAATCGAGGGCGATAATTTCCGTGTCTTTGATTTTAATGCGGTCGCCGGGCTTAACCGTAATGCACTGCTCGGCAGGTACGCCCCACTTGAGCCAGTATTCCACAGACTTTTTCGGCCCGATAAAGGGGACGGGGATTTCTTTGCCGTGCTCGTCGACGGTTTTCATGCCGCTTTTGACCACGTGCGCGGCAAAATTGGGATCCATGTGATCCTGATGGTAGTGCGTGGCAAGAACCGCGTCCACGTGCTTAACCGCAAATGGATCGATAACAAACGGCACTGCCCGCAAATTCGGCTGCATTCTGCGGACACCCGCCATGTTCGCCATCTGGTGGCCGGGCTTCATTTTGTTATCGCCGTGCGTGCGTTTGCCGTTGCCGCTCCATAAATCCATAGAAATATTACAGCCCCCCGGCGTTTTAAACCAAATGCCGACGCAGCCAAGCCACCACATCGCAACCGAGTTCGGCGCAACGTGCTCCGCTTCAATCTCCTCATTGAGCCACGTTCCCCATTCAGGGAAGGTTTCGAGAATCCACGACTCGCGGGTAATTTCATCAATTTTACTCATTACAAACGCTCCTCATAAACCGTAAATCGAACTTAAAAGTTCAATTTTTAAGGAGATACACGTCTATTCAATCATAAATAAACCGTTTATCACTCTTATATGAACATCATAAGGGTGAATTACCGCCATGTCAAGAAAAAAGATATAAAATATTCAAATAAATGATTTTTCAAAATAGGACGGAGACCTGCCTTAAAATCCGTTTGCCGCGTGGGTGCAATTACTGTTTTTGCACATTTGTCGAAAGGCAAACATGAAGCGGCAAGTTTTCTTATGCACCCCTGCAGGAAAACTCAATTGTATCGGATGTGTACTATGGGCGGATTACGCAGCAACAAAAGGGCTTGCAGACATGATTAAACCTGTTCGGAGACTTTACTGCCGAACAAGTTTATTATTTTCCAAACGATTCGGCGATTTTGTCGATTAAATCTTTTGACGGGCGGAACGTCTGCGTCGTTCCGTCATCGAGCGTAATTTCCAAAAGCGCTCTGTCGTCGTGAAGGGCAGAAAGCACGCTTTCCACAGCCTCTTGGGAAAGGAGCGTCGCCGCGCGGACAAAACCCTGTTTGGCATTTTTATCGAGCGTTTTAATTTCGGTTAACTCCGCTGCCGTGCCGGAAGAAAAGACAAAGCGCGCTCGTTCAACAAACACGTCTTTTTTCGAGTAAAGCGTAAAGTTCGTGTAGGCAGGAGAAACGTAATCGCGGTTTTTCATGCGGTACGTAAAATCAATCATAACGGAGGATTTTTCCTGCGGGGCAGCGGCAGTCATCACGGACGGTCTGATGTAGTGCTTTAAAGTCCCGTCTTCCATAAAAACCGTCATCACTTTGTTGCTGCCGGAGGACTGGCTCAGCGTTGCGCACGAAACGAATACAAACGGCGCGGCACACACAAATATTATTTTTTTCAATAAAGCGCTCATCAATAAACCTCAAATTTGAAATTGGACGTACAAATGCAAATGCCCGAATAAAAATATTCGGGCACTTTTATTCCTTTTAATTACAGAATTTACTCGCCGGAAACAACCGTCGTTACAATCATGTACGGAATGATGGGGCTTGCCGGATAGTCAACGCGGACATCGACTGTTCCAACATTCGTAATACCGCCGTTTTTAGCAGCCTGATAAACGCCGCCTTCACCTTTCAACGGGAAAATTGAAAAGAATGCCTGTTTTGCTTCGCCGGTTTTTGAACCAACTTTGCCGGTTGCTCCGGCGACCGGGCTTACGGTTGTGCAAGAAGCGAGCATCAATGCTGCAGCTCCTGCGAGTACTGCTGTTGCGATTTTTTTCATAATCGACCTACCTTAATTCCACAATTTTTTTTGCGGATAGTTTAATTGAGCGGCGCTCATCAGTTGAAAAACCAATATCAGTCAATACGAATTGATTGATTGATTGCACCGCTCGGGCTTATGAAGCGTATCTCGACGAGACCGTTGTTTCATTGGTCGGTACTATAGCGTATTTTTACGTGCGGGGCAATCAGGCAAGGATTATTCTGCTGTTCAGCAAGGCGTATTTTAAGAAAAAGCGCCGTAAAAAAATACGGGCAGCGCCTCGCATCCCGTTTATAAGGATTTTACCGTTCGGCTCTTTGCTGCAAATCTTTGCAGAAACTGCCGGCTGAATGCAGCGCATCTTCCAAAACGCCGCCCGCCCTCCCCTCCCCCGCAAAAACCTGCCTTACGCCATAAACGCGTACAATTCTTTTTCTTCCCGTTCCATACGGAGAGAGAGCGCGTCACGTATCTTTTGAAATGCCGCTTGAAACCGTGCGGTATCGGCAAGAATTTTCGACGGCGTATTATATTCAGCATAAAAATCGGCATATGCGGCGGACAACGTACGCATTTCAGCCATGTACCGCTCTGTCATCGTACGGATTTTTGCGTCGGCGTGCTGCAAAAGCGCGGGATAGACAAAACCGTCCTCAGAGGCAAGGTGCATATTCAACACGCCGGTCATTTTGTTAATCTCGTCTGAAATCGCTTCAGCCGCTCTCTTATCGACAGGCTTTTTCAGCAAAATCCTGCAGCATCCGGTGCTTTGTTACATACAGTTCCATATCCATCGCATTCCTCCATATGACGTGCCAACGTATTACAGGCGGAGCCCCGTCCTCTCTTCATTCCCGTATTGACTGGAAATGCCGCATTCATTCCGCCTGTACATACGACGCGAACGGCAGCGCTTTTGCCTGAACCGCCGCTGCTCCTGTCATTCTGCGCTTCCAGCCTTTTTCGCAATC
>CAUTOZ010000085.1:0-9534 GCA_963539635.1 uncultured Treponema sp. | reverse complement strand
TTTTTTTTTTTTTTTGTTATTTCACTTCCTGCCGGCCCTATGGCCTTCTTTTTTTCGATTTTTTTTAATAAATCAAAACCCCCCCCCAAAACTCTGTTCCGCAGGCGATAAATAGTTCTCGCGGTAAGACGCGATATAAAGAGAAACCTTCTCTCCAAGTTTTCAGCAGGAAAATTTGACTGGGCGGTACTCCGTTATAACTTTCAGATTTCTTTCTATGCCGCCCGCCGTTTCCCATAATTTTATCTTGGGGCAGCATTGCAACGGCCGGCAAAACAAGCGTTGAATGGTTTAACGGAGTTTGCGGCGGGGGCAGACTAGCCGGGCGGAAATGCGAGGGGGAGGCGGCTTGAGCGGGATTGCTGACTGCACAGTTGCCGCGGCAAAAAAACAATTTTTGCGAGTATTTTTGCGATTTTATACAAGACCTTTTTTATGGAATGCCGCCTTGTCCCTGATGCCGCTCTCTTTGGGCAGTTATTTCAACACTTCCTTCTCAAACTAGTGCTCAAGTAAAGACTGTTATCGTCCCTGCATGCTGAAGAGGAGCAATCAATTCACCATCACTAAAGACTGCGAGCATACCTCCTCTCTATATGCGTCTGACTCCTGGTTTTATCAATTATATCCGTTTTTCGTTCAGAACGACTGTGATGACTTGCAAATACGCGTCTCCTTTTTGGGGAGACTTGCATTTGTAAGAAGTGCGTTTTTGGGCAGACAAATGCGTCGAACTCTCGTTTCCATGTCTTCAAAGAAGTTTTCAATCATCAACAATATTTAGGAGGCGGATAAATGCGTTGACGCGTCAATCTGCGATTCTGCGTATTACATCTCTTTGTCGCTGGACGGCATGATTTTTTTTACAGGGCATTTGCCGGCGCCGAAAATCGGTGTACAGGAGGCGCTGCAGTATAAAATCAGCACGAAAAAGCGCCGTCTTTGCGGCTTCTCTTCACGCAGAATTTTTTCAGCGCGGCGGTGCACCGACGTGCCGTTGCAGTTTATCAAACTTAGTTTCTTCCGCTTGCTGGAATGCGGCGAAAGGGCGTAAAGACAAAACGTCTGTATTCATCTTCATCGCCGAGTTCGTAAGCGCGCATTGCTTCCAGTGCGGAAACGCCGCTGTCTTTATACGCAGGGGCTTTTGCAGTCCCAATGACAGGTTTTTTGAGCATGGGTGCGGAGGCTTCCGCAGCGCTTCCTGTGTAAGGCGTGTCGTCTTCGATATCCGGAGAAATCATTGCGTAGTCGCCTGAATTGTTCCAATACATATAGCCGCGGTTTACAGAGTCGCGCACGCCGAATATCTGCTGCTGTACATAGTCTTTGCCGTAAAATCGGCGGTCGTAACTGACGTTTAAGCGGAATGCCTGTGCCCACGGACGCACAATAACGCGGTTCCGCGCCATAATCGTATTTCTGAATGTGCCGTAATAATAAACGCGGTACGGTCGTTCCGCTGCCGGTTCATAATTCAGAAAACTCTGCTCAAAATGACTGGGATAAAACATCGGCGCAATCACATCGACGTATTCGGCAAGCATTTCAACGTCTTGTCCCGTCCGCGTACCGCTGCGGTACCAGCCGTTCGCGCCGTAGATATCAATCGAAATGGGAGCTTTAATCTGTTCCCGCGCATACGACAAAAACGAAACGAGCGCGCTTTCTTTGTCCATGCCCTCGCTCTTCCAGCGGTAGGAAGCGTTGTTCAAATTGTAGCCGTCAGTCGGAAAGCGTATGTAATCGAATTGAATTTCATCAAAGCCGCGCGCAATCAATTCTTTTGCGACGGCAACGTTATATTCCCACACATCGGGAGAATAGGGGTCAACCCAATTTTCATCGTAATAATGCGTCTTTTTTCCGGTAACTTCACCCGTCTTGTCGTCAACAATGTCTTCAATCTCTTTAATGCCGACCCACGGCGCTTTTGCCGCGTTATTCCAAACCGCGTATTTTCCGCCCCCGAACGCAGCAAGATTCCTGTCCTTGAAGGTAACGATACGCCCGATTAAATACACGCCGTCTTTTTTAAATTCTTCGACAAAGTGGTCTAAGTTGACTGCATACTGCGTTATCTTCGCTTTTTTTAAAATTTCAGAATCTTTTGAGTCGTAGCGCAAAAGTCCGTAGTCGTCTTTCATGTCGATGACGAGGCTGTTCAATTTGTTGTCTTTAATAATTTTTTTGAATTTGTCGATGCCCGATTGCAGCCGGCACTGGTACGCCGAAACATAAACGCTTTTTTTGCCGTCCGCTTCTTTTGCGTAGGGCGTGTTGACGGTGCCGGGGTACAAGAGCCACAGTTCGTTGAGACAGACGGGCTTTTTAAAGCCTGTGCGATGGTAGGGAATCCATGCGCTGTTAGGAATGCCGGGCGCTGTAGCGAATAAGGTTTTCCATCCTTCAAGTTTTTCAGGGATGCCGGGACTGGAAAAAGTGCGTTTGTCGAGTGAGCCTAAGCCTTCTGCCGTCGTGTACAGGAGAGTTCCGCCGACGGAAGAAAGTCCGTCGATAACGCCTGCTCCTTTTTCTCCGCGGTAAATGCACTCTGCACGTTTCGCCGCCCACTGAAATGTATAAATGCGCGGAAGATAGGTTTGCGCCGCATAAATTTCCACGGTCTGCGCACCGTTTTCGTCCTCCGTTACAAGCGGAAAAATGTCCGAGATTTCATCGGGCGACGTTAAAGATTTCATAATGTCGAAGCCTGACGAAACGCTTGTCCAGACGGGATTTTTTGTATCGAGGCGCATATACGCAAAACCTAAAATCGGGTGCGACATAAATGCGACAAGTTCCGTCTGTGCCGTGCCTCCAGAAGCGTTTGTTCCAGTTGATGCGGCTGATGAGAGCGGAAGCGAGGCGAGTGCGACCGCTTTTATGCCCGATGTGCCGCGGCTTACCGAGCCGATTGCTATCCAATTTCTGCCGCCGTCGCGCGTAAGGTAGACGGAATCTTTGGTTGCTGTAACCATTTGGAGCGGATTGAGCGGATTGGCGCATAAATCTTTGAGCGAGTGAACTTTGCGCTCGAATGCAATGCCGTCTTCCGTAACTTTTTTTACCGTAAGAGAGGGCAGCCCTTCATTCCGCAGTTCGAAAATCGATAAATCTTGACTGAATACAATTCCCTTACTCGTCCGAAAATACCATGATTCGATGAGCGTGCCGTCTTGTCCTGCTGTTTCTGTCCGCACAATTTGTTCAACGCCGCCTTCCGTCCACAGAGGCACTGACGTTCCGGCAGCCGATATTCGAAAAAGTCCCTTGTCCGTTCCGACGAGAAAGGCTTTGCTTTCCGAAAGTCCGTCCTCCGCTTGAAGCGGCTGCTCCGGCAATTTGTAAAGCGGTTTTACGGTTTTCGATTCTACCGCCTGCACGGTAAGGAGTAAAAAGAGAAGTGTGAACAATCTAGCCATAGTCTGACTATCGGCGTGTTTATCGGAGAAATCCATACAATAAGGTTGAGGGCGGGGCGGACTGCGGAGGAAGGGCGTTCATGACGACGCGGACATCGACGGGCACCTGAAAGTGAAGTTTGAGCGGCATGATTAAGTTTGTGGGCGGCAGAGAGTGAAGTTTTGCAGATTGGCGGTGAGCGGTTATTATGCAGGTTATAAGAGTTAATGGTGTGCCGCTCACCCACATTTTGCGGGAGGCAAAACGTGCAAGCAAACGGAGTTCCCGCCTGTCCCAGTTTTCTAATGGGGAGCCTCGCTGAAAATAGTCGTTCGGCTGTATCTCCGCTTGGAAGATGAGGTTCTCGACGGCATTTTTATGGAACGGCGGGAAGCGTTGTACTTTTCTATGGCAGATTGTTTACTCCGTGAGATATGGAGAAGACTCTCTGCAAAACTTCGCAACAAGTTTGTCATAGACAAAGTTAGGCAGGCTGCAAACTCCATCTTTTATTTTCACGTCCAGTAAACGCAGTCTACAAGAGAACGTTGGGCGGTAAAATAAGTTTTAAATATGAAATTGTGTTCCCGCTTGCTGTACGTTTGCTGGTGCAATCTTACGGAAAACGATGTTTGACAGACTGCTTCATTCTAGAGAAGAAATATTTTGAGAGGCGCGGACAGAAAAAAGTATTTAAATGATATGGCGGAATTCGCCGGGGCGTCGGCATTGCACGAATAAGCGGCTGCGGAAAATGGTCCTGATGTCCGCAGGGGAGAGGTATCAGCAAAATATCGTGCAGACAGAACACCTCTCCAGTTGGAAACCTCCATAGTCTCCGCCTGCACCTGTTTGCTGCCGCAGGGAAGAAAAATTTTCTGATAGAAGTTCGTCTTTCTTACCGGTATTGAGCGGCAAGTAATGTTCAGAGGCAAAAGGATTTATGGAGGCTGCACTATCATTTATTGTTGATAGGATGGACATCTATCTTGACATGCTGCTCGGCATTCTATATTATATTCTCATAATGCCGCTGTAGCTCAGTTGGTAGAGCAGCAGACTGAAAATCTGCGTGTGGTTGGTTCGATTCCAACCGGTGGCAAAGCCCCTTTAAAGGGGCTTTTTTATTTGTAATTTATTTTCTTGTTAAAAAATTGTGAGCAGTAATTCTGTCTGCCTTTGTAAAACGTCGCTCCCGCAAACAGCAATTTTATTTTTCCCAGTCAACTTTTATCGCAAAGCCTATAGGAAAACTCGCGGTAAAACTGTTTTCGGCGCGATAACAGACTTCATTAGTGAGCGCGTATTGTTTGAATCGTGGACAAAGAAGGGCGACAAACGAATGGAAAACGAGGCTTGCAACGGCGGCATTGCGAGGGAGATGGCATAACTGCGGCGGCGGGCAGAGGAGAACGTTGGGCGTTGAAAAACATATTTTAAAGACACAACGAGGCTGCCGCCCGCCCGCGCATATCCGCACTTCGAAAGGACTGTGGATATGCGCGCAATAAAATGGAGTTTGAAGGGCGGTTGTAATGCAATTTGGCAGATAAAATGGAGTTTTCTGGCGCAGCAAGTCTGCATTTCGTAAATGTGCGTAAACGATGTTTTGGCCTTGTCCTAATTCCAATCCCTCATGCTGCTTTCTCCATTATCTATGCGGTTTGCAGCCGCCTTGCGGAGTTGTTCAGCATAGTCGAACATATTGTAAAAGAGTGCGAAAAACTCTGCGGCAACGGTGCGGAAAAAGGCTGCGGGGCATTGTTTTGCGGTGCCGGAGCGCGCAGCGGCGGCGAGGCTTATTGCGTTCCACTGAGTAAAAATTTCAGGGATAAAACCGACTGTTATCGAAAGCGTCAGCGCAATGTTGAGTTTTTTTACGGCAGGAAAGGGCGCGGCAAGTCGTTTTTCTATTGCAGCGAAGGCGTCAAAAATTTCAAGGCGCGACGTCGTTTCAAAGATGATTAAAGCCGCTGCGCTTGTTATAAAAAAGCGGAAAACGTATAAAATCGAGGCGAAAAGTTCCGTAATATCAAGCGAAATATAATTTGGCGGCGCAATGTGCGACGGAAGTAAGCGGAGTGCGGTCAGCATTCCTCCGAGCACAAACACGAATTGCAATTTTTTAAGACTTGCAAGCGGCGTCCGGGCAGTAAAAAAAAGAAAAGCCTGCACGCAAAAATAAAATGCGGCGCGGAGCCATAATACAGTGTCCCCAGAGCACAAGCCGCTCAAAGCGCCGCCGTAAATGGAATTACTGAACGTCCGCACGCAGATGACGCATAAAAGCGTCAATTTTAAAAGCGGCGGCAGCCTGTGTATGACCGAATTCCCTTTTCGATAGGAAAAGAGCGCCGGCTGCTGTCGGAACGTTTTTTTCCGCTTATTCATTGTGCCCCCAAAACAATTTTTCAATGCAGTCATAATTTTGCAGCGGATTGCGGATTCCCCACTGCTCAAGGTTTAAGGCGAGAGCGGCTTGTACCGTCCCGCTGAATTTGACTTCTCCTCCGTCGAGAATGGTAAGGCTGTCTGCAAGCGCAAGGATTTTTTCAAGTTCATGTGTCAAAAGAATGACTGTCTTCCCGCTGTCTTTTAATTCTTTGAGAATGGCGCACACCTGCTGCACGCCTGGATAGTCGAGATTAGAAAACGGCTCGTCAAAAATGATGAGGTCCCGCTCCATCTCAAGAATCCCAGCGACTGCAAGACGGCGTTTTTCTCCGCCGGAAAGGAGCCGCGCTTGGAAATCACGCTTTTTCTGTAAAGCGCAGGCACTAAGCGTTTGTTCCAGTCGTCTTTTGACTTCGGACTTAGGAATCGGGAGCGTGCGTAAGCCGAATAAAATGTCTTCTTCCGGCGTCTCTCCGAGAATCTGCGCGTCCGCATTTTGAAAAACCAAACCGGCAGGGGGAGCGATGATTGTGCCTGAACTCGGCTCGTCTAGTCGGGCAATGAGCGACATGAGAACGCTTTTTCCAGAACCGTTACGTCCCCCGACAACGGCAAATTCACCCTTTTTAATAGAAAGATTTATGTCGAACAGTGCACGCGTCCCGTTCGGGAACACGCGCGAAACGTTTTCGATAGTTACGGCGTTTGTAGTCATTCTAGCCGAAATAGTTTTGCAGGACGGGACGGAGTTTTTTTGTTAACAGCGTCATAATTGCAATTTTTATGAGATTGCCGGGAATGAAGGGAATGAGCGTGATAAAGAGCACTTCGCGGAACGTTTTGTTCGGCAAAAGGAAGCAAAAGCGCGCAATGCCGAGCGCAAAAAGAATGACGGTAGCGGAGAACGCGGCGGTAACGATACTCATGATTTCGGCAGCAGCGTTTTTTTTCGGCGGAACGGAAGTCTGTTCGTCTTTGCCGGATACGAAGGCTCTGCGTTTGTGTGCGCGTGCGTCGAGTGCAAAATACAGTATGAGTCCTGCCGTAAACGCGCCGAATAAATAGCCTGCGAGAAAGCCGCCGGTCGGTCCGTTTAAGATGATGTTGACGCCGCCTTTTCCGCTGAACACCGGAAGGCCGAGGCTGCCGAGCACGAGAAAGATGATAACAGCGGCGCTTCCGTAGACGGGACCTAACAGCAGTCCTGAAAGCAGCGCCATCATATCCTGTACGGTAATCGGTACGCCGCCCGGCAGCGGAATGTGAATAAAGCAGCCGGCGGAAATAAGCGCTGCAAACAAAGCGGTCATAACCGTTTTCTTTCCGATTGATTTTGACGAATTGCCAGACATATTGTAAACCTCTTTATTTTATATGGTAACAATTTTAGCAATGGGCAGTCAAGAGGCCGGCGGGCGGAGGCGCCGCTCAGTCCTCCTTTCTTGCATGAATATCATTTTTTGCATATATTATTGCATATTTATGCAAAATATGGCGGTAATGGCGCGGAGGTGTGATTTGAAAGAGCGTTTATCCCGGCTTAAAACAGTTCGAAAACTGATAAAAAATAACGGCGTCAAAAGTCAAGACGAACTCTTGTCGCTCTTGACGGCGGAGGGCTTTGTCGTTACGCAGGCGACGCTTTCGCGCGACTTAAAACTTTTGAAAGTCGGCAAGGTTTCCGACGGGCCCCGCGGCTGCATTTACACGCTGCCGAGCGACGAAGAACACATCGAAAACGACAGGATTTACGCGCAGGATTTTTTGCGCGGTTATGTGAGTATTGACTGGAACGACAGCACCGTCGTCATCAAAACCTTTCCTGGACACGCGAACACGGTCTGCAATGCACTCGATAACATGAATATGGACGAAATTTTAGGGACTGTCGCAGGCGACAACTGTATGTTCGCTTGCCTGCGCCACGGTGTTTCCGGCGAGCACTTTTTCCGCCAACTCAAAAAACGCATTCCCGATATCGAAGACTGACCTGCGCGCACACGGGGACTGTTTGCACTTTTTTGCAGTGAAAGAACGGCAGACGCGGTGAGCGGTTATTACGTGGATACATATTTAACGCTGTACCGCTCTCACCCGCGTTTTGCCTGCCGATAAAACGTGTTGGAAAATGGAGTTTTGTCTGTGCGCCTTTAGTCTTCATCACGTGTAAAATAAATCTGTCATTGGAAAATACAACTCTCCTTTCCGCCTCATACAACTTCCGCAGAAAAACTCAATTTTCTCATGACGGCACACTCCCGAATTCCTTTTTATTGCGAGAATATCCACAACCGCATTATTGCAGATGTTCTTGGAAGGACGGCAAAAATAATCGGCGTTTTCAAGTATGCCGTTGGCAGTCCGCGTAATTACGCATTCCTAATTGTTTTGGTGTTTTGTTATGGCAATAAGAATTTTTAGGATTTCTTGACAGTTGAAGTATATGGAAGAAAAATCATCCTCGCCGATATAGCCACTTTCATGCAGAATTTCCAACCAATATTCCGCTTCGCTTGCTTCTTTGAGCGAAATAGACATTTTTGCGTAAAAATCCGCTTTGCTCTGAGCGCGAATCGCCTCTTTTACATTCGCCCCTATGCTTGTTCCGCTCCTAAGCAACTGCTTTGACATCAAAAACTCGCGTTTTTCTCCGCACAGTTTTTTGTACAAACATATAACGTGCAATGAAAAGTCTTTTGATTTTTTGACAATTACGTTCTCCGTCTTCATAACACCCCCGAAAAATTAATTCGTAATTAGGAATTAGAATAAGAGCGTCGGAGCGAGGTTTTTGCTCCGATGTTTTTTTTGCGATGGGCGGCAGACGGCAGACAGCGTTTGGACGACGGAATGGAATTCGGGGGTTGCGGGCAGCGTTTAGTCGACACAACGGAGTTCTGAGGCGGCAAACAAGGTTTGAACGACGAAATGGAGTTCGGGGGCGGAATATGGCGTTTGGGCGACGGCTGGATATTTGTAAATGAGCAACCGACTGCAACAGCGTTTGAACAACGAAACGCTGTGTTGCTGCAGGGGGAGGTTTGTATTTTCCCGGTGGAATGTTTGCGGGGAGGCGGAAGCGGAACAGTGCTGCGTCCAGCAAGAGTATTTTGTATTTCGGGGTGATTACAATCGTATGGCAAAAAGCGCCGGCTTCAGTCGTGTTCTGTTGCGTAAGTCCGATTTTTACAAAAAAAACGCGTCATGCGTTTGCTCGGCGTTATGCCGCCTTCTTTCCGCATCGCGCGTCAATGGAAGTGGGGGGAATTGAACCCCCGTCCGAATGCGTAATTCGAGTACGTCTACAAGTTTAGTAATGCGAGGTAGTTGTCGGGAAAAGGTAGCAGCATTACAAGCGTCTTTTCCGTATTCCGGTGAAAGTCCCGCGCATATACCGAAAACTACGCGCAGCAAGTCCCTTTTAACGTCGGAATTCCGTTCCGTTAGGAACAGCGCGGCTCGGATTCCGGCTCAAGCGCTTACGCTGCAAGAGCTAACTGTTCGTTCTCAGACTCGAAGTCTTCTTCACGTTTGGCAGTTATAGATTTTGTCAGTTTGGAGCACCTTCACACTCACTTGCAGTACAGGCATTCCCGCACCCGTCGAAACCGGTACACCCCCATACGCGCCGTACTATAGCCGTAAGAACGATAAAAGTCAAATTGACGCTATCTTTCTCTCACGGCTTCAGCATGAAAAAAAGGGCTGTTTAAAATTTTAATTTCGTAGTAGCAT
>CAUTOZ010000084.1:0-9583 GCA_963539635.1 uncultured Treponema sp. | reverse complement strand
CGACATAGCTTGAGTATAATGGGGTTTTACTTATATTTTAAGGCAATTAGCTATACTACCCCCCCCTCCGCACAAATAAAAACGGCAGCTTTCGGGACAATTTTCGAAACTCTGCCGTGTGCTGTGTTTTATTTCAACGTAAGAAACGCCTTGTAGCCGTTAAACGCCTGTTCAAGGTCGCTTTTGGACGTCAATTCCCACGGTGCGTGCATACTCAAGACGGGAATTCCTGCATCCAGCACGTCCATGCCGTACTTTGCCGCGAGGTAGGCGATTGTACCGCCGCCGCCTTGGTCAACTTTGCCGAGTTCCGCCATTTGATAAGAAACGCCCGCGTCTTTCATAATGCCGCGCAGTTTTGCAATGAACTCAGGGTTTGCGTCGCTTGCGCCGCTTTTTCCGCGCGAACCGGTGTATTTGTTAAAGACGAGCCCGCCGTTTAAGTACGAAGAATTGTCTTTATCAAAAAGACTTGCGTTTAAGGGGTCGAATGCCGCGTTTACGTCGCTTGAAAGCATTGTGCAGGACGCAAGGCAGCGCCGCAGCGTCAATTCGCTGTAGCCGCCTTGCGTGCGGGCAATAACTTCGGCAACTGCATTTTCAAACATATGCGAGCCCATACCGGTCGCGCCCACGCTTCCGATTTCTTCTTTATCGACGCAGAGGCAGCAGTTTGTCCGCTCTCCCGCTTCCGTTGCAAGCAGGGCTTCCACAGACGTAAACGCGCACGAGCGGTCATCCTGTCCGTAGCCTAAAATCAGAGAGCGGTCAAATCCGCAGTCCCGCGCTTTTCCGGCAGGGACAATTTCCAATTCTGCCGACTCAAAATCGCCTTCTTCAATTCCGTATTTTTCTTTAAGCAGGGCAAGTACGGCTTTTTTGCCCCTGTCTTTTTCTTTCTTCGACTTATCGTCTTTTTCAGATTCGTTTTTTGACGGAATTGCCGAGCCGATAATTACGTCTAAGTCCTCCCCCTTGATGATTTCAGACGCTTTTTTTTGCATTTGCTCCTGTGCCAAATGCGGCAAAATGTCGGAAATGCAAAAAACAGGGTCATTTTCATCTTCTCCGATAGTGATTTTGACAATCGTGCCGTCCGCCTTACAGACAACTCCGTGAATGGCCAGCGGAATCGTAACCCACTGATACTTTTTTATGCCGCCGTAGTAGTGCGTGTTCAAATAGACGATAAAATCTCCCTCGTAAACGGGATTTTGCTTTGCGTCGAGGCGCGGAGAATCAATATGAGCGCCCAAAATGTTCATACCGTTTTCAAGACTGCCTCTGCCGATATTAAAAAGGGCAACCGCCTTTCCCATCTTTTCGGCGTACACTTTGTCGCCCGCCTTTAATTGTGCACATTCCGTAACGTTTTTGTAACCCGCCGCCCGCGCTTTTTCAATAATCTGCACAACGCACTCACGCTCCGTTTTGCCGTTGTCCAAAAAAAACTTGTAATCTGCAATGAGTTTTTCGTTCATACCTGCTCCTATTCAATTTTCTTCCATATATATAGATTGCTTGCGGCACACTGCCGTTTGAGCGCGCATAATAGCCGATAACGATTTTTTTGTTAATGCGAAAGAAATGCAATGAGAATTTTTCAATGGGGAATTGTAACTGCGTAAATTGACTGGACAACTCTTCCGTGTAAAAAACGTCCGCACAAATTTGCGGACGTTTTTTTAATCAGTCGTTTTTCTTACACTTGAACGCCGGCATCGTAATTTAAAACGCCGCGTTCGTTTTTTTCGGAGTGGTGAATTCCGAATTCCTGTTTCCAGTTAAGCCGAAACAGTGCGATAAAGCCGCTTGAAATAAAAATCGACGAATACAAACCGCTTAAAAGTCCCACGATGAGCGCAAGCGCAAAATCTTTTATGCTGCCCGTCGTAAAGACAAAAAGCGCAATTCCGGCAAAAAGCGTCGTCGCCGTCGTGATAATGGAGCGGCTGAGCGTGTCGCGGAGCGAAATGTTTAAGAGTTCGGTAAACGTTTTGACTTTTACAGTTTTTAAATTCGAGCGGAGGCGGTCAAGGATAACGACGGTATCGTTTATCGAATAGCCGATAATCATGAGGACTGCCGCAAGCACCGTTGTGGAAAATTCCATCTGCGTCCACACGATGAATGTAAACATAATCATCGCGTCATGGATAAGCGCAACGATGGCGCCGAGCGCAAAATCCCAGTGGAATCGGACGGCGGCGTACGCCCAGATAAGGAGGAATGTAAGCGCCAAAAGTAAAATCGACTTTTGCGCGAGATTTTTAGAAAAACTTGAACCGATAAAGTCCGTTTTAAGCACGGCGACGTTTTCTTTGCCAAACGCCTTACCGAGCGCACTGGTGATTTCGGTTTGGATTTCACCGCTTGACTCGTCTTCGGAAGAAAGAGCGGCGCGTATCTGAAACGAAGATGCTTCTCCTTCGCCGAGTTGCTTTACCGCAGCGCCTTGAATGCCGTTGAGAGCCGAACGCATATCTTCAATCGTCAACGGCACGTTTTCCGCGTACAAGTTAAACGGCATTTTTCCAAGTAATGGAGATACGGCGGAATTAACAAAAAGAGCGGAAGACGGCGCATTTCCAGTCCCTAAAACTTTCATGTGCGCAACGGTATCAGCGTTTACCGCGGCGGCAAGGTCTTTTACCGTCGGATATGCAGTATACAGGTACGATTTCGTTTCATTTTCCGCGCCGGTGCCGCTTACAACAATTTCAAGTTTGTCTTTTTCCAGTGAAAGAGTCGCTTTTGCATTGCCGGCATACGTCAATTCCGCCGCCGGAGAAGAAATGCGCACTTCATTTATCAGTCCCGGCTGAAAGTCGATACCGAAATTGATGCCGCGCGTAAAAATACCGGCGATACCGAACAAAATGACAGCCGTACTGAACACGGCGGCAGGAATAAATCCTTTGCTGAAACGGATGATTTTCTTTTCCATTATTTAATCCTCCAGCTAATGCTCACTTTTTGAGCGTGCAAAACGTCGGTATCAAAGTCGAAAATGAGCCGTGAAACGAACAAAGCGGTAAACACGGACGAAAGGACGCCGATTGCAAGGCTGACGGCAAATCCTTGTATTGCTCCCGTACCAAGCTGCGAAAGGAAAATCGCCGCAATAAAAGTCGTAATGTTCGAGTCCATAATTGCCCAAAACGCATTGTCAAATCCTGTTACAATTGCCGCCTGACGGCTTTTTCCCATAGATAATTCTTCTTTTATGCGTTCAAAGATGATGACATTTGCGTCAACCGCCATACCGATTGTCAAAATCATACCAGCGATACTCGGCAGCGTGAGCGTCAAATTGAACGCGGACAGGACACTGAACATGATATACAGGTTCAAAATCTGCGCGACAACTGCATTGATACCCGCGCCCTTGTAGAACAAAAGCATAAAAATAAGAATTGCAAGTAAACCGACTGCAACAGCCTTTATTCCCTGATTGATAGCGGCAGCACCAAGAGATGCTCCAAGCACTTGCTGACTTTCAACGGAGAGCGGAACATTGAGCCACGCCGTCTGCAAAAGTTTTTGCAGATTGCGCGCCTCATCCAGTCCGAAGCCGGTAATCGCGACCCGTCCGCCGGTGATGGCGCTTTTTATGCTCGCATAGGATTTTATTTTTCCGTCGCTGACGATTGCAAGGTACTCGCCTTTATGCGCACCGGTAAATGAAGCAAAAATTTCTGCGCCCTCAGAATCGAGCACAAAATCGACTTCAGGGCGGTTTGTAATGCTGTCGGAGCCGACATCTGCGGATTTAATATGTTGACCGTCAAGCGCAATTTCTTTTTTTACAACGAGATAGCCGATTCGCTCGTCAAGTCCGTATTCGTCTTTTGTGTAGTGCCCGAGCACTTCGCAGTCATCTGGAATAATCGACGGGTCAAGCAATTCGCCTGCTGCATTGAATGTTGACGCCGCATTTTGCCGGTAATAGGAATTAAACTTTTCTGTCGCCGCCATATCGACAAGACGGAAGTTTAAAATCCCCTTGCCCATGATGATGGCATTTATCGCGTCCGCTTCCGCCGCTCCCGGCATTTCAATGTAAATGCGGTCTTCGCCTTGTTGACGAATAACCGGCTCCGTCAACCCGAAGCGGTCTATGCGGCCGGTAAGCGTTTCTACCGCCTGCGCCATCGCGTCTTTTTTAAAGCGGTCAACGTCGTCGGTAACGGCAGAGTCCCACTGAGAGGCAAGTGCAGCGTCCAAGTCAGCCTTTACGATAATGCTCATACCGCCGTTTAAGTCCAGTCCGAGTTTTACCGAGTTTTGATAGCGTTTTTTCGCTTTTAAAATGCGGTCGCGGTAATGCGCTTGAATTACGCTCAAAAACTCCTCTTCATCGTCATACGCTTTGAGCGCGTCGGAAACGCTCATCGGAGACGGCGCTTTTTCTCCGTCTTTGCGGTACTTTTTGGCGGCGGCTTTTTCAAGCCACGCGTATTTTGCATCCAGCGCATCCGAAGGAGCGTTTTGCGCGGCTTTTTTTAGCGCAAGCACATCGTTTGCCGCCTCCGCCGTCGCGTAATCTTTAATATTTTCCAGCGAATTCAATGCAAGCGCCTGAACTTCTTTCGGCGTACCGTAGTACCAGCTTATCGAAGTCCACAAAAACGCAAAACAGAGCGCCAGAACAGTCAGAAGAATAAAGAAACGTGTGCGTTTATTCATCTCGTTTTACTCCGAATTTATTTTGCTTCGGGTGCCGACGCATCTTTTTCCGCGGCTCCCGATTCTTTTATATCTTTCGTGTCCTTTTTTGATTTTTCGTCTTTTACTTCTCCGGTATCAACGCCTGAAATTGCTGAGCGGCTGAATTCCATCTTGCAGTTGTCATCGACTTTGACTACAACGGTCTTTTCTTTTACGGAAGAAACAACGCCGTGAATGCCGCCGATTGTAACAACTTTGTCGCCCTTTTTGAGCGCGGCACGCATCTTTTCGGTTTCTTTTTGTTTCTTATTTTGCGGACGTATAAGGAAGAAATAAAAGATTCCGATGATGGCAACAAACGGAACGACGGAAGTAAGAATGCCCATAGGCCCTGATGCCGACGGCGCGCCGCCAGTCTGTAAAAAAGAAATGAATGGCATAATGCTATCCTTTTTGAGATTTGATTAAGTCTGAAAAAAATCAGTGGAGCAAGAATAACATACCGCTTCGCACGTGGTCAAGCAAAAGCAAATGAATATAAACGCCTCTCCAGAAAGGATTTATCGTCATGCGCCCCCCTGAACGTCATTTGAAAGTCTTGCACGCAGTTAGTTGCGCCCGAATTTCAAAATATGATAGGATAAGGAAGACATCTATTCGAAACCTTTCCGTTTCGGAGCAGAGCACCTTGAAATGGAGTCATCATGGACATGAAATACAAGCGCAATTTTTGCATTGTTGCGCACATCGACCACGGAAAATCGACGCTGTCCGACCGTCTGATTCAAAAATCGCACATCATCGACGAGCGCAAAATGAAAAACCAGATTCTCGACAACATGGATATTGAGCGCGAGCGCGGCATTACGATAAAAAGTCAAGCGGTTACCATTCCTTACAAAGCGAAAGACGGCAATGACTACGAGCTGAACTTTGTCGATACGCCGGGTCACGTCGATTTTTCTTACGAAGTTTCCCGCGCGATTGCTTCCTGCGAAGGGGCGCTCCTTTTGATTGACGCGAGTCAGGGCGTGGAATCGCAGACGGTCAGCAATATGTACATGGCTCTTGAGCAGGATTTAGCGATTGTGCCGGTCATAAATAAAATTGACTTGCCTTCGGCGGACATTCCAACCGTACGCGAGCAGATTGACAAAGAATTGGGACTTGACGACTCTTTGACGCAGCTTGTGAGCGCAAAAACCGGCGAGGGAATTGACGAACTTTTTGAAGCGATTGTAAACGATTTTCCGCCTCCGTCAGGCGACGTGGCAAAGCCTTTACAGGCATTGATATTCGATTGCCATTACGATTCTTATCGCGGAGTTATTGTTCACGTGCGCGTCATGAACGGCACGGTCAAAACCGGCGATATCATCCGCATGATGAGCAGCGGCGCGGAATACAAAGTTGAACAGGCGGGCGTTTTTAAAATCGACTACGAAGAAAAGGGTCAGCTTGAAGCAGGCGATGTCGGCTATATCGTCGCGGGCATTAAAACTGTAAGCGACGTAAAAGTCGGCGATACGATAACGCTTCAGTCCGCGCCTGCCGCCTCCGCACTTGCAGGATTTAAAGAAGTAAAACCCGTCGTCTATTCTTCTATTTATCCGATGGATTCGAACGACTACGAAGAATTAAAGTCGAGCATAGAAAAATTGAAGCTCAATGACGCAAGTCTTATCTATGAAAAGGACAATTCTCTTGCACTTGGAAACGGTTTCCGCTGCGGCTTTTTGGGTTTGCTTCACTTGGAGATAATTCAAGAGCGGCTGGAGCGCGACTATGACCAAGCCGTCATTTTTACCGCGCCGAGCGTGCGCTATAAAGTCATGCTGACGAACGAGGAGGAAATATTTGTCGACAATCCGTCCGAATATCCTGAAGGACGCATAAAAAGCGCGGAAGAACCGTATATCCGCGCAAGCATTATCACGCCGGCAACGTATTTAGGCTCTCTGATGGAACTTTGCAAGCAAAAGCGCGGTGAACAGACGAACATGGCCTACCTCGACACCAAGCGCGTAGAACTTACCTACGAAATGCCGCTTGCCGAAGTGCTTTTTGATTTTTACGACAAACTTAAAAGCTACAGCCGCGGTTACGCTTCTTTTGATTACGAAATTATAGGTTATCGTCCGACGGAACTGGTAAAAGTCGATATTCTGTTGAATGGAAAAATGGTTGATGCGCTGTCGCAGTTGACGTTTAAGGAAAATGCCGCCGACAGAGCGCGAAAAGTGTGCGAACGGCTTAAAGATGAAATTTCGCGCCAGCAGTTCAAAGTCGCAATTCAAGGTGCAATCGGAAGTCAGATTATTGCCCGCGAAACCGTAAGCGCGGTGCGGAAAGACGTTCTTGCAAAGTGCTACGGCGGCGACATCACTCGAAAGCGCAAACTCCTTGAAAAGCAAAAAGAAGGTAAAAAGCGCATGAAAATGTTCGGCGATGTGGAGTTGAGTCAGTCTGCATTCCTTGCCGTCCTCAAAGAAAAAGAAGACGCCTAGGATAGCGGCAGGCGGCAGAGGACGGAGTATGAAAGATTGAGCGGGGTGCCGCCCGCTGCAAGTTTTCTGGCGAAAACTTGCGAGGGAACGGGTTTTAGGGGGAGGGGATAATTCAGAATTGGGAAAGCGTAATGAGGAATTGTGCGGATTGTGCAAACGTTGTCTAACATCGATTACAGGTTTTGCAAACGGCGTTCAGGGAGGCGGTTTTCTAGACTTGCGGAAAATTGTGCTTTATCGAGTAAAATTGCATGATAAATATAGTTGACAGACTTAAGGGAATAACCGCTTGCGTATGGGGGTGCTGCGCAAATCTTGCGGAAATGCTGCGCAAAAAGGTTTTCCGATGGATTGTTTTGTTTAAAGGCTTGGCGGCGGCATTCATTGCAGTCGTTATATTCTCGCTTGCCGTCAATATCGGAATGGTTTTGTTTGCAAAGCAGTATATCGTTTGTGCAGACGATAAGCGCATACAAAATGCTGACTGCATTTTGGTTTTAGGCGCGCGCGTTTTGAGCAACGGCTGGCCGAGTCATATTTTGGAAGACCGGATTTTAACGGCGCTCGACTTGTACAACGACGGCATTTCGGATGCGCTTTTGATGAGCGGCGACCACGGCAGAAAAAACTACAACGAAGTCAAAGCGATGAAAAACTACGCGCTCCGGCAGGGCGTCCCCGAAGACCGCATTTTTATGGATCACGCGGGATTTTCTACCTATGACAGTTGCTGCCGCGCGCGGGATGTGTTTTGCGCGGACAAAATTGTCATCGTAACGCAGCGCTACCATTTGTACCGCGCCCTCTACATTGCGCGCAGTCTGGGATTGGACGCGTACGGCGTTGCAAGCGACCGGCGGCGCATTTATGGACAGCGGCAGCGGAATATCAGAGAATTTTTAGCGCGGATAAAAGCATTCGCCTCCGTAACTGCAAAAGTCCGCCCGAAATCTCTCGGAGAGCCTATCCCCATCAAGACAGCCGGCGGCAGTATGACTGACGGATAGCAGGGAGGGCGGCACGCCGTTAAAGCAGTCGTACAAAACAGCCGCCGCGTAACGAAAACGTGTCCCGGGCAGCATACTATTGTGTCGTTCAAATACGATAACAATCTCCCCTCCCCCATTGTTGCGGGAATAAAATGCTTATGCTACAATGCGCCGAACTTAAGAGCCTCTGCGCTTTTGAAATTGACACTATGGAGATGGGGTATACGATGAGTGATTATTCTGATCTTGACCCGGAGATTGCGGCTCTTTTGAGCAGCAGCGAAAAATCCGCCGATGTTGAAACTGCGGAGTTTCAACCGATAAGCGGAGACGTCAACAGCATTGCAAAAAAGTCATCGCTGTTTTCTACGCCGAATACGCAGGAATCCGGTCAGAAATCTATTCATACGGTTGACTTGAGTCAGTCAGGATTTGACCCTATCGAAAATCTTTTAAATGAAACCCCGTCCGATGTTTTTGATGATGCGCAATACTATAAAACCGTTCTCACGGGAGAAAATGCTTCTGCGCAGCGCGTTCATCAAGTCCTTTCAAAATATTTGACCTGTCAGGATCCCAAAGACCGGACTGTATACCGTCAGCAGATTGTATCGGCGTTTTGGGAATTAGTACGCGGCATGGCGCCCAAAATGGGAGACTTGACGCTTGCACGACCGAAACGGATGTTTTTGCGATTCGGCGTTTTGCTTCCGTCCTTGTTCCGTGTCGAGCAAAAGCAGTTTTTTTCAAAAATAATTTTCGATAACATTTATCAAGAGCCGGTGCTCTACGTCGATGAGTGGTTTAAGGAAATCGCCTCCGGACGGCTTACCAATTCAATGACGGACGAAAAGCGGACGCCTGTCAAGACGTCCAGTGCAGAAGAAGCGGCAAAATATGAGCAGACGCGGCTCATGCAGCTCCAGTCAAAAAACTCAGGTAAACTGCAAAGTGCGGAAAACCTCTTGAACATTAAAGAAAATGAGCGAAATGCGCTTGAGTCGGAACTAAAAGAACGCGTCACTGCAATTTGCGAACATGGAATCTGCCTTGGAATGTCGCCGCACCGAGAACCATACACCGAAATGCAAAAGCGTATGTTTTCCGAAATTACCGACAGGCTGCATCGTCTTTCTAAGAACGATAAGGAACTCACCAAGTATCTGCAGGAATTTGAAGATGCGCGCGGCGTATATAACAGCGTTGAAAACAAACTTGCGGGGACAGAGCAGCAGGAGACGACAGCCGATGCAGGGGCAGTCAATGTTGAATTTGAAACGGTGCGGCAAATGGCTAAAATGACTGTCGGCCGGCAGGGAAACCAGTTTCCAATTTTTACGCGGGAATTTTATCACTGCACCGAGCGGGGCACCGGCACACGCGAAAACGTCATAGAAATCCTGCGTTGGATTGAAT
>CAUTOZ010000083.1:0-9678 GCA_963539635.1 uncultured Treponema sp. | reverse complement strand
CCATGCGCACGGAAGTCCCGATTTTTGCAATCGTTTCGTTAAAATACTCGGATAATTCTGTAATTTCGTCGTTGCCTGAAATCGGGAGGCGCACCGTTAAGTCTCCTTCGCCTTGAGCGATATCCTGCAACGCCTTGACCGTCGTCAAAATGGGCTTGATAACTGCCTGAGCCACAAAATAGACGATGATGACGGCAATTGCCAAAATAACCCCGCCGATGACAAACATTGAAGCGCGCAGTGCATTGACAGTACCCATAAACTCATTGACGGGCGCGCGAATAATAACAGACCAATCTGTAGTCTTGTTTGTTGCAAACGAGGCGATATATTCGATATTTTGGTAGACGTAACGGGAAACTTCGCTTTCGTCCGTGTCCAAAACGTGTTCCAAAAATGCGGCGGAGGATGCAAGTTCCCTGTTCGTCTTTGCCTGCTCGATGATGTTCGCCTGCTTTTCCACCAAATCCAAGTCGCGGTCGGCAATAATCGCTCCGGCAGTCCCCATGAGGTAGCAATTTCCCGTTTTGCCGACGACAATATCTTTAATTTGCTCGGAAAGCCATTGCGCAGGAATGGCGGCCGCTAAAACGCCGATAATTGCGCGGTTACTGTCGTACAGGGGGACTGAAATGGTCAAAATCAGTTTTTTATCGACTGCAGAAATAAAAGGCTCGGTAAGAAAGTCTTTTCCCGTCATGGATGCCGCGTACCAGTCAGTCTGATTGACGGTAATAACCCGTCCGTCCAACGAATACATACTGCCTTTAGTATCTGCGACGCCGCCTTCGTACAAAATATTGGTAAAAGCAATTTCCTTGTTCAAAAGCGCGGTTTTTTGCGCATAGGAAAGCGATGAATCGGTAAAAGCCGGCATCCGCGCAATGCCCTGCAAAAATTGGAACATCGTGTTGATTCTGCCGTCGATGATTTCCGCTGTGTCGCTTGCTTTGTCGATAAGCTGCGCTTCAACTTTTTCGGTAACGGCTTTTCGCGCAATGTTAATTGCAAATAATCCTTCTATTGCCGAAGAAAGCGCAATTAACGTCCCGAAAACAAAAATCAATTTATTCTTTAATGAAAACCTCTTTGCCATTTTGTAACTCCTCAAAATCAAGTGCGCAGTCTTCTTGCTGCGCCGCTCACTTTTATAAACTGGGACTGCTCCATTCCAATCCTAAAAATATTGACTGTAGTCCACTACTCAAAAAGACTGCGGTAATCCCGCGTTGTCTTTTATACTCCATTTTCAGCCGCCCTGATTCTGCGGCGGCGATTGTCCCAGCCGGCAGATAACGATGAAGAGGTCTTTCCGTCGGCTGATAAAAGTGCAGCGGAAAAATTTATTTACCATCGATAACAAAAAAATATTCGCAGTGTGAATAAAAAAGGCTTTATTGGTGCCGGATACGGGGGGGGGGGGTAAATTAGTGATTTCTGACATAGGTGTCAATCGCTCCTGCAACTTTTCTTAACGACGATTTTATAGTCGAATGAAATATATTACAAGCGTTTTGTAAGCGCGAGACTCGCCGGCGGTACCGCATTTCTTTTCTGTCGGTCTGCAAGACACTTTTTTTGAAAACGGATATAATCCGTCGTATAGCGGGTGCGCTCCGGTGCGCACGATAAAAAGTTTTATATTTAAGGAGTTCATTATGAAAAAAATGGTAAGTGCTGCGCTTATGGCAGCGGTTTTTGTAACGGCGTTTGCGGGCTGCAAAAAAAAGCCGGTTGAAACAGCGGACAATTCACTTGAAGAATTGAAAGGTCGCGGCGTATTTGTTATTGGGCTGGACGATTCGCTTCCGCCGATGGGGTTCCGCGATGATGACGGCGAAATTGTCGGATTTGACATTGACCTTGCAAAAGAAGTTGCGAACCGGATTGGCGTCGAGTTTAAAGCGCAGCCAATTGATTGGGACGCAAAAGAATTGGAGCTTTCGACGGGTAAAATTGACTGTATTTGGAATGGACTGACGATGACGGCGGAGCGGGAAGCCGCTTTAACATTCACCAAGCCGTATTTGAACAACGACCAAGTGCTTGTCGTGCGTAAAGACGGCGGAATCAATAGTCTTTCGGAAATGGAAGGGAAAATTGTCGGCGTTCAAAGCGGCTCAAGCGCGCAGGAAGCAATCGCTTCCAATTCCGCCTTTGCCGATTCTGTAAAAGAAACGATTTTTTTCAAAGACAATCTGACTGCACTCAATGATTTGCTTGTCGGCGGCGTTGACGGCGTTGTTATGGACAGCATTGTCGCGGCGTACGACATTGCAAAGAGCAAAAAGCCGCTGGTTATTATCGAAGAGTCGCTTTCCAAAGAAAAATACGGCGTTGCGTTCCGTAAGGGCGACGTAAAACTTGCCGCCGAAGTGCAAAAACTACTTGAAGAAATGGCTGCTGACGGAACAGCCGCTGCAATTTCTATGCGCTGGTTCGGAAACGATATAAGCGTAATCGGAAAATAAACAATGCTCAGCATTCGATACGTCAAAATGCTCAAAGCGATGCTGCACGGTTCTGCAACATCGCTTGAAGTTTTTTTTCTGACGCTGATTTTTTCAATTCCGCTTGCGCTGCCAATTGCGCTGGGGCGAATGTCGAAAAATAAAATACTCTCCGGCACAACGAACGTCTTTTTGCTCATCATGCGCGGCACTCCGCTTATGTTGCAGCTTTTAGTCGTCTATTTTGCGCCGGGTTTGTTTGTGCGGCATTTAAATTCGCTTGGATACAATGTTGCCTTTAAGTGGGATAGATTTACCGCCGCGATAATCGCGCTTTCAGTCAATTATGCGGCGTATTTTGCAGAAATTTACCGCGGCGGCATTGAATCGATTGCAGCAGGACAGTACGAAGCGGCAAAAGTTTTGGGTTACACGAGAGCGCAGACGTTTTTCCGCATTATTTTGCCGCAGGTTGTAAAACGCATTATTCCCGCTATGGGGAATGAAGTTATCACGCTGGTAAAAGATACTGCGCTTGTAAGCGTTATCGGCGTTGCGGAACTTTTGATGGTCGCAAAAGAGCGGCAGAGCGCACTTTTTTCGTTCGCGCCGCTTTTTATTGCGGGAATCTTCTATTTTATAATGAATTGGGGCGTTTCAATCGCATTTACCCGCCTTGAAAAAAAATTGGATTATTACAAATGACGCACACGCAAGAAATAATCAAAGTCGAAAATCTTAAAAAATCATTTGGGAAAACTGAAATCATCAAAGGAATTTCGTTTTCTGTCCAGCGCGGAGAAGTTTTAAGTATTATCGGACCGAGCGGTTCGGGGAAATCGACAGTGCTGCGTTGTATTTGCCAGCTTGAGCGCGTCGAGCACGGTGAAATTGCAGTCTGCGGAAAAACGCTTGTCAAAGACGGCGTTTACGCGGATAAGACGGAACTGCACAGTATCGCGCTAAAAAGCGGATTGGTTTTCCAAAACTTTAATTTGTTTCCGCATTATTCCGTCTTAAAAAATGTTACCGACGCACAAATCCACGTGCTCAAAAAAACGCCGGAAGAAGCGGAAAGTACCGCGCTCGGGCTTCTTGACCAGATGGGACTTTCCGGCAAAACGGACAGTTATCCGTGCGAACTTTCAGGCGGACAGCAGCAGCGCGTAAGCATTGCGCGCGCGCTCGCACTTGAGCCGGAAGTGCTGTTTTTCGATGAGCCGACGAGTGCGCTCGACCCGGAATTGACTGGAGAGATTCTTGACGTTATCAAAAAACTTGCAGCAAAGAAGATGACAATGGCGGTTGTAACGCATGAAATGGCTTTTGCTCGCGGCATAAGCGACCGCATTATTTTTATGGATTCAGGCGTTATTGTTGAGCAGGGAACGCCTCAAGAGGTCATCGACAATCCTGCACAGGAGCGGACAAAAGCGTTTTTGTCGCGGTTTCGAAAATAAAGCGGCGCACCGTAAAAGGAGCGCCGCAGGGACTTGAAACGTTATTTTCCAGTATTCAAAAAGTTTGACGTAAATACGCGGTCGGGAAGCGGTTTGTCGAGCGCAAGTTTTACGATTTTTATCGCAGTAGAATGTCCCGTCTGTACATTTTCGAGGACGCTTTCGTAGGTGATAGTGTAACCGCCTTCGTTTTTGATTGACGGCACGGAAAGCACTTTGACTAATTTTTCGTTTTTATCGTACAACTCCGTGTAGACGGGAACAAATGTTTCTTTATCAACCCACGTAATGCGGAATTTATACTGACTTGCTTTTGCGTCAACGGGAACTTGTTTGACTTTATAGCAGTCGAACTCCGATCCACTGACGCTCTTTTTTTCGTCGCCAAGATATTGATGGTCGTCTTCGGTAATTTCGCGCGTGGAAAGGTCATCGTAGGTGGCATCGCTTCCCATAAACGATTTGCTTCCTTCGCTTGAATTGACGCGGCGCGTGTTTTTAAGCGCGGGAAGATATATCCACTTGTCATCGGCGCGATTTTTATTTTCTTTCATTAAAAAGCGCGTGTCTTTTACGTTTGCAGGCGACATAAAAATCATAACGACGTCAGTCAAGTCGTTTGCGTGGCGGCCAAACTCGTGGATTTGACGGACTTCTTTGGAGCCGGACTTATCGGTGAGCGTCATTTCGACAATCGCTTCAGAAAAGTTCGGCTTTTTGATGTCCCGCGCTTTTTGGATGATTTCAGTTCCCTTTGCGTCTGCGGCGGCGTTAACCGCTGCAAAAAGGGAGGCTAAACCTGCTGCAACAAAAATTTTTGTCTTTTTGTTCAATTTCATACGTTTCCTCCGTGCGCACTGCGCACACAATATCAGTTCTGTTCGGAAACTTCAGTTTTCGAACAGGTTTATTTTTAAGCCTGTATACAGGCCTGTACCGCCGCCTGCGCTCTTCCGCAAAACCGGCGGTTTGTTTTACGCAATTAAGCGGCGAAAGTTTCGCTTCCTTTCCGAATGCAGCGCACGGGGCGTTGCGGGGTGTCCCCGCAGAGGGGGCAGGGGAAATCGCTGCATGTGCAGCGATTGAAGCGAGGGGGAGACTTCCCCCCATTTCGCCTAAAAATCATGCCTCGTTTATTACGGGTTTTCCGTCCTTCGGTTTAATAAATTCCGGATCTGCGGCGTTGAGGACGCCCGGAATAATTGTCATGGCGAGGAAACTCGACGTAAACATGACGATTGCGACGAGGACGCCGATGTAGCGCAGAACGATAAACTTCGATAGCGCAAGAACGAGAAAGCCTAAGCCGACGGCAAGCGCGTTTGTTACAATGCCGTGTCCGCTTTTGCGGAACGTCAGGCGCGTAACTTTGACGAGGTCGTCGGTTTTGGAGCGCTCTTCCTTGTATGTCGTCAAAAAGTGAATGGTGTAGTCAATGCCGACGCCGACTGCCAAAGAGGCGATAATGCTTGTGATAAAGTCGAGGTTGATTCCAGCAAGTCCCATAATCATGTAGTTGATGAGGATTGCAAAAATGAGCGGGACTGCTCCAAGGAGCCCTGCGCGTACGGACTTAAACGACACGGTGATGATGATAAAGACGCACAATATCGAAACGATAAGGCTGGTAAATTGACTCGTAACAATCATATTCGACATCGTGTATTCCATTTCGCCTGAACCGGTCAGTTCGACCGTGTAGCCGTCGGGAAAATGCTCCGCGGCGTAGGTTTTTACGGCATCGATGATTTCGCCGGAAATATCGGTGGAATGATTTCGGAGTTGGCAGGTAACGCGCATGGTCTGCGGGTTTAAGTCGTCGTCGATAAAACGTCCGAGCGAGCCGCTTAAAAGCGTAAGATAGCCGTTTACAACTCCGCTTAATTCTTTGCGCGTTGCGACCGGATATTTTGCAGGGTCATACGGTACTTCGTAATAGGCGGCGCCGTTGTAATTTGTGTGCTGCATGAGATAGTCCACGATTTTTTCGACGGTAGCGTATTTTCCGCCGGCGGCAATGTAGGCTTCAGAAAGCCAATCGAGGACTTGCTCTGTCGTCATTGTTTCTGAAAGCCGCTGGGAATAGACGATGTTCGGATTTACGAACTCCGTCTGCGCCGACGCGCTGTCCGAGTCAGCAGGACTTGAAATGCCGCTTTCGTCTGCCGCTTCCGTCTTCGTGTCAAAACCGCTTCCGAAACTTGAAAAGTCTTCGTTCCCGAAACTTCCAAACGAATCTTCTCCGAAACTTGAAAATTCTCCCAAAGAGCCGGCGTCTGTGCTTGATGACTCTGCAAAACTTTGCTCCGCACCGGGAACGTGCCAGACTTGGTTTATACGTTTTATGAAGGTGGTCAGCGAAACGATTTTTCCGATTCCGTCGTATTTTTCGAGCAGGTAATCTTGCATCGTATCGACTGCCTTTAAAAGTTCGGGATTGGTAATGCTTCCCTTTTCCGGTCCTCGAATGACAAAGAAAATACTGTTCGTTCCGGCAAATTCGCTGTCAACATATTCGATATCCTGCCGCATTTTGCTGTCTTTGGGAAAGTAACTGATAAGCGACGTATCGATTTTCAAAAACCGCAGTCCCCACGCGGACAAAACGACGATGGCAACCGACGTAACGACAAGGCGCGTAACGGTGCCGCAGAAAAAGCGGTAGATTCGGTACAAGGTGTCGCCGCTCGCTTCGTCTATAGACTTTCCGCCGCGTCGTTTGAGCGCCCGTGCAAGGTGCTCTTTGACTTTTGCCGTCATGCGCTCAAGGCGCGCCTTTTTACTGCGCGATTTGTATGGGCGCACGAGCAGGACGGCGGGAATGAAGGTTACGGAAAGCAAAAGGGAAAACAGGACGCCGAGCGCTGCGAAAATTGAAAAACTGTGGAGCGGCCCGATGGGACTGGTTACAAGCGATATAAAGCCGACGACGGTCGTTAAGCCTGCCAGCATGACTGCAAAAAAGACTTCTCCTAGTCCTTTGAAAACGGCGTTTTCATACGCTTCTTTTGTCATTTCTCCTTCAACGCTGTCCAATTCCACGTAGTAATGCGTCAAAACATGAATGCCGTATGCCGAGCCGACTGCAATAAGTGCAATCGGAATGACGCTTGAAACGAGCGTAAACGTAATGCCGAGCAGTCCCATAAGTCCGCACGCCATTGCTGCAGACATAAATACCGTGATAAGTGGAAGGAGCGTGCCGTCAAGCGTGCGGAAACTGAAATACAGTGACAAGAGGACGATGAGACCTACCAGCGGAATGAGGCGCACGAGGTCTGAGAGCATATAGGCGCGCGAATTTTCGGAAATGACCGGCTCGCCGAACAATTTATATTTTAAGTTGTGCCCTGCGCATTCTTCTTCTGCGATATTCCGCACTGCGTTTAAGATTTTTTGCTGGCGCACGGAATCAGGCGGTGAATTTTTAAGCGTTTTTTGCGCCGTTTGAAGCGCGGAAGAAGCATCGCGCACAGTTTGACGGAGCGATTCAAGTTCTTCTTCCGCTGCCTGCGCATTAACTGCATTCGTAAGCGCGGATTTTGCCTCGTTCAATTCTTCTTCCGCCGTATCGAAAGCGGCCTGCGCGTCGTTTTTCGGTTTGAGCGAAATCTGCATTTGGGTTGCGGTATTGTCGTCGTTGACGATAACGCGGTTGTACATATCGCTCCACTCTGAAAGCCGCTTTTGTAAATCCGCAATGTCAGCGGCAGTGCCCTCGTACGTGTCGGGAATGAGCTGCGTCGCCGTAATCGAACCGCTGTCGTCGCACACATAATCGATATGCGTCAGAGAATCGAGTTCTTCAACATCGGGAATTTCAAGCACGCGGTCGGAAATCTTCCTTATGACTTCGATAAATTCCGGCGTGAGAATGGTTGAACTTCCCGCATCAAGACTTAAACCGAGCGCGAGCATACTGCCGAACTGCGCTTCCGTCTTTTGCAGCCGAATGTAAGATTCGTCTTTTTGCGGAAAAAACTGCCGGAGCGAATTGTCCAGCGTCAAATCCTTGATAAAGAATCCGAGTCCGCCGGAAACGGCAATGCACGAAACGATAATCAGCCAAGGATGCTTAAAAAATGACTTTAAAAACTTTGTCATGGTGTAACCCCGTAAAAAGTAGAACCGAATAAGCGCTTGAACGATGAGCGTGCGTATCGAATGCGCCGTTTACAGCGTTCAAGTAATTAAACGGATAAACGGTACTATAAAGAGAATGGTTTATGCTGTCAACGAAAAACAGTATTATAAGTCGAAAAGTTTAATCTCTTAAACCTTGACAAATGAAAAATGCGTCTATAGAATGCGGACAGTCTTAAAATGATGAGAAGGATGCCGTGCAATGCCGACTGAAACAGAATTACAAGAAATCTACAAACAGTTTCATGCCTGCGCCCCCATTTTTATTGCTCTCGGCGACGAAATTCGGCAAAAACTCATTTTAGACATCGTAGACGCGCACGAGACGGGTATCAACGTTACCAATTTAAGCGCAAAATCCAAACTATCGCGTCCGGCAATCTCTCATCATCTTAAAGTTCTCAAAGACTCTGGACTGGTAAAGCCCATCAAAGTCGGAACGCAGATTTTTTATCGAATCAACCTCAAGAAAAACCTCGAAGCGATTGCCGCTCTTATCTCGTCCGTACAGGAAATCATCCGCCACATGGACGAAAATGCTTCCCCGACGAATTAGGGAGAGGCGCTTTTTAGGTAACGGCATTATAGCTGCAAAACACGTAATAATCGTTTACTAACGCCGCTTTTTAAGAGTCGCATTTCCTTGCAAGGGGCGCTTTTCTCCGGCAAAAACTTTCAGGAAACGGAGTGTTCCGGCGGCAAAATTGCACTATTCGGTGAGAATGTGCTGTGAAAACGGAGCAGGAGACGGAGAAAGAATTCTGTGGTCGTAAAAAAGGTGTTAGAAAGGCAGAGCGAAGTTTGTCGGGCGGGGCGGGCGGCAGAGAAAAGTGTTTACACGAGACAGAGAAAGTGCAGCCTCATGGCATAGTTTCGACTGTTTAAAACTCCGTTGCGTCTTTTAGCATCCATCTTCTGCACCATAAAAAACGCGGATGGAACGGTAAAAAGTTTTAACGCGGGTATATCCCGCGAGCAGCTGACAGCTACTGTTTATTTTTTGAAAATAAAATACTGCTGATTTTTTATCAAGAGTAAAACACTAAAGACAGCTTCCGATTGTAAATACTCTTTAGGTCGGAGGCAAATGATTTCATGTCTTTTGATGCGACGTATTTCAAGGTGCTGCGGACCATGTGAACCATACAGCGCAGATAATCATAACATCCTGCACTCCACGCTTCTTAAGCTCATTAAGAAGAACTTCGCACTCTCCTTTTCGTCTATGGCAAGCGACAGCGCTTCCTTACCCCCGCCGCAGGTAAGTCCAAGAATTACAGAAGCGGCTTTTTTGACAATCACTCCGTTGTCTCTGACTGAAATAGTGAATGACATCGATGTACATGACCGGATAAACATCATCAAGCGGCCGGTTCTGCCATTCCTCAATCTGCACAAGTATCTTATCTGTGACATCGGAAATCAACACCCCCGACACGAGTGGCGGGGTGTTGATTTCTGTTCCGTTTCCACTTGTGCACCCCTGTTTCTCATCCCCTTTAGGACTTTGCTCTTCTTCTCGATTGACCACTTACTTTGCTGTTTCTTTTCGAAGATGCAGCCGAAGAGTCTTTGCGTGCTTACTTCTTCAGGTCTACGACGAAAAAACCGAGTGCATCCTTGAG
>CAUTOZ010000082.1:0-9707 GCA_963539635.1 uncultured Treponema sp. | reverse complement strand
GGAGGTCTTTTATGAAAGTACGAACCAGTGTAAAACCTATCTGTGATAAGTGTAAGGTTATCAAACGGAACGGAATTGTCCGCATCATTTGTTCAAACCCGAAACATAAACAGAAACAGGGCTAAGGAGTAGCAGATGGCTCGAATTGCGGGAGTTGATATCCCTAACAAGCATATCGGTATTGCGTTAACGTATATCTACGGTATCGGACGTTCCGCCGCTAGAAAAATTTGTGAGGAAGCGAAAATTGCGTCGGAAAAATTGGCGAACGATCTTTCTCAGGAAGAATTGACAGCACTGCGGGAAGTTATTGATAAGAATTACAAAGTTGAAGGCCGTCTGCGCACGGAAATAGGTCTTAATCTGAAACGCCTTATGGACATCGGTTGTTACCGCGGTCTCAGGCACCGCAGAGGACTTCCTGTCCGCGGGCAGAGAACGCGTACAAATGCGCGTACCCGCAAAGGTAAGAAAAAGACCGTTGCCAATAAGAAGAAAGCGTAAGGCGGAGGAAAATCAATGGCTACAGCTAAAAAACGAAAGGAAAAGAAAAGCGTCTACGAAGGCAATGTATATATTCAGGCGACGTTTAACAACACTATCGTTACGGTTACCGATTTGAACGGAAATGCTCTTGCATGGGCTTCCTCCGGCGGACTTGGCTTTCGCGGAGCAAAAAAGTCCACTCCGTTTGCCGCTCAGACTGTTGCCGAAGCGGCAATTCAAAAAGCGGTGAGCTACGGTTTGCGCGAAGTCCATGTGTATGTAAAAGGGCCGGGAATGGGACGCGAAAATGCTATCCGGTCGCTCGGTAATATGGGATTGCGGGTTAAATCGATTCATGATATTACGCCGATTCCGCACAACGGATGCCGTCCGCGCAAAACGCGCCGTATGTAGGCGAGGGAGTGCGTAAGGGATGGCTGAATGTATACGGTTTGTCCGTACGCAGGATAAACCCGATGCAAAGAGATTGATGCGCGTGGGCGCTCCGGGATCGGCCGGTAAAAAACGGCGGCTCGTTGTAGAGTTTTATTCTAAATAAGGAGTTAAGATGGCTCGCAAAAATCTGCTTAAAGGTTTTAAAAAACCGAAGGGTATTACTTTTGAGCATCTTGAGAACAACCCGAATTACGGAAAATTTATCGCCTATCCTTTTGAAACGGGATTCGGCACGACGGTAGGCAACACGCTTCGCCGCGTACTTTTGTCTTCCATTCAAGGATATGCGATTACGTCGATTCGCATTACGTCCTACGATGCTGATGGTGTTCCTCATGTTATTTCCAGCGAATACGAAGCGGTTCCGAACGTTTCGGAAGACACTCTGGAAATAATTAACAGTTTGAAACAGATTCGCTTGCGGTTACCTAACGACAATGAACAGGATACGATTCTTTATGAGTTTAAAGGACCGGGCACCGTAAAAAGTGATGATCTTGCTCGGGAAAATCAACTTGAAGTCATGTCAAAAGACTTGCTGCTTTTTACCATGATGGAAGGCGCGCATCTTGAAATCGAGATGCAGATTGACCTTGGACGAGGTTATGTTCCTGCGGAAGTGAACGAGCATTATATCGAAGTTGTCGGTACAATTCCGATTGATGCGATTTTTACTCCCGTTCCGAAGGTGAAATATTCTATTGAACCTTGTCGTGTGGGACAGCGCAACGATTATGATAAGCTGATACTTGAAATTTGGACAAACGGAACGATTGCGCCGGATGATGCGCTGGCGGAAGCCGCAAAGATTGCAAAAGAGCATTTTTCAATCTTTGTGAATTTCAACGATAGTGAAATCTACGGCGGGGATGACGGCGATGAAGAGGATGCACGTGTGCGTCAAATTCTCAACACGCCTGTTGAAGAACTTGAGCTTTCAGTCCGTTCTTCAAATTGTTTGAAAAATGCAAATATCCGTACAATCGGCGAATTGACCAAAAAGACCGAAGATGACATTGGAAAGACTCGAAACTTCGGTAAAAAGAGTCTTACGGAAATCAAAGAAAGACTTCAGGAATGGGGGCTTTCTCTGGGAATGACTGATTACAGTCATTTGAAGAACGCTGTGAATATAACAAAGCAGAAGGAAGAAACAGATGAATCATAGAAGTGGTTTTAATCCGCTTTCGCGAACAACAGCCCACCGCCGCGCTATGTCGCGGAATATGGTAACATCGCTTTTTAGATTTGAACGTATTACAACGACAAAATCTAAAGCCCTTGAAGTTCGTAAAGCGGCAGAAAAATTGATAACGCGGGGAAAGGTTGACTCCGTGCATAACCGCCGTGAGGCTGCTAAATTCATTTCCGATGAAAAGATTTTAAATAAGTTATTTACGGAAATCGGGCCGCGTATGAAAGAGCGGAACGGCGGCTATACGCGCGTATTAAAACTTGGTTTTAGACAGGGCGACGCTGCCGATATCGTTATTCTTGAACTGGTTGACTACAAACTGGACGTAGAATCCGATGAGGACAAGACGCCTGCAAAAGAAAAGAAGACTGCAAAAAAAACGGCTGCCGATAAAGCCGCGCCGAAAGCGAAGAAAAGCGCCGCAAAAAAGTCCGCTGCAAAAAAAGCCGAACCGGAAGCGGACGGCGAGGCTAAGGGGGAATAATGTCTAAGAATCATCGTGGAAGCGGCATACGCACACTTCCTTTGCGCGGACGCGGCGCTTGCCCTGTCTGCAAAGCGGATAGCATTAAACTTTTGTACGAGCAGACTGTTGATGGTCAGACGGTAAAAGTTTGCAAGTATTGTAATGCCGCGCTCAAACGAAAAGCCGCCGCAGAAGCCGCTGTCGCTCCTAAACCTGACGCAGAAGAGACGTCGGCACAATAGTACGCATATCGGAACTTACATTCTGCGGTATTTTTTTTTCTGCCGCGTAAAAGTTTCATTGGATTACGCTGTTAAAACTCCGAATAAGAGGTCTGCCCCATTCGGAGTTTTTTATTTGCAGTCAATAGTATTTGAAAAGTCTTTCTAATTTTTCGTTCGTATATAAAGAGATTGAAGGCGTCTTTGTGTACTCTCCAAGTTTGTTGGAGGCCTCCGTGTGCGGACGGAAGCGGCGTTAATTCATTTTGTCTGTATTTTTTCGTTTGTTCCGCCTTTTACATTTGTTATAAATCGCCTTGTTATATTTTGAGCGGCGGCTTATAATAATTTTATGAAATGGCTTATTCTTACAACTTCCGTACAAAGCGCAAAAACAGCGCAAGAGATTATAAACGCTAAGTTTCCAAAATCCGCTATTATCAATGCTGACTTAACCAGCGGCGGGCTTGAAAATATTTACGCCGCGCTTCCTCAAATAACCCACTGCGTGATTTTTGCGGACGCAGAGGCTCGGTCGGGCGATGTAAATTTTATACTTGGTTTTTTGAGCGGCAAAAAAATGCCGGTCTATTCCGTCGGCAAAAACGGACTAGAAACGATTGTAACGCACGGATTTATCAAAGATTTTCCGTCGGATACGGCGCTCTACGACTTTTTGAATGCAAACGCGGCGAAAATCATCAGAGAACACCTCGTGCACCAAGCAAAGCAATATCTTATTGATCGGGGCATTCCGTTGACTGCCGACAATTTTGCCGAAGCGATTGAAAAAGGCGACAGAGATTTATGCACGTATTTTTACGTTGCAGGATTGAACGTCAATTCTCGCGACTCGCTCGGAACGCCGATGCTCAATATTGCGGCGCGTGCGGACAATCTTGATATGGTCGTGTGGCTGCTTGAGCGCGGCGCTGACATCAATGCGGCATCGGAAGACCGCGGCTATACTGCCGTCATGGATGCTGTGTGGCGCGGCAACAAACAGATTACCGCTTACCTTACGGAAAAGGGGGCGGATGTTAATACCGTCAACAAAGAAGGACAGACGAATATCGTTCTTGCAGTCGGAGCAGACCGTATTGAAATCTGTAAAATGCTTGTTGAACACGGTGCCGACCCTGATGTTCCTGATTCGATGGGAATGTCCGCCTACGGTTATGCGCAGCTCTTTAAAAAAGATGAAATCACAGCGATTCTTCAAAAATATCACAAGGAAGACGGAGCCGTTTAATTCATGCGCACAAAAACCGAAAACCCCGTTACCGCAGCGTTTACCGGCGGCGGGACGGGCGGTCATATTTATCCGGGACTTGCGGTTGCGGATGCGCTGCGCACTTTATGCGCGAAAAACGGTGTCAGTCTTAGCGTTGCATGGATTGGCAATGCGTCCGGTATGGATAAAAATATCGTCGAAAAAAATACTGGACAGGACGGCATAAAAAGCGCGGACGTTTTTTATGGCATTCCGTCAGGGAAACTGCGCCGCTATTTTTCGCTCCGCAATTTTTTTGACCTTTTTAAGATTGCAAGCGGCGTTATTGCGTCATTTTTTATTCTGCTGAAAATAAAACCTGCGTTTCTTTTTTCTAAAGGCGGATTTGTAAGCGTTCCTCCGTGTTTTGCAGCGAAAATCTTAAAAATTCCTGTTTTCACACACGAATGCGACTTTACGCCCGGTCTTGCAACAAAGATAAACAGTCATTTTGCAGAAAAAATTCTTCTTTCATATACTGAGACTGCGAATTATTTAAGCGCGGCGGCAAAATCTAAAGCGCTTGTTACAGGCAATCCCGTGCGCCCTGCTTTTTATACTGCGTCGGCAGAGAAAGGGAGGCGTTTTGCAAATGTTAACGGAGAAAAACCCATCCTCCTTGTTATTGGAGGCAGCCTTGGCGCACGACAGATAAACGAACTCGTAGAAAAAAATCTCGACCAGCTTTGCAGACATTTTACCGTCATTCACCAAACCGGCATAAAAAACGTCTCTGCCGAACCGTGCATGGTTTCAGAAGATGTAAAGTGTAATTACCATCCTTTTTCCTTTATCTATGCCGAAATGCCGGATGTAATCGCCGCCGCAGACGTTGTGCTTTCCCGCGCTGGCGCCAATTCGCTGTGGGAGTGCTCCGTACTCGGAAAACCCATGATTCTTATTCCCTTGAGCGGAGCAGGAACGCGGGGCGACCAAGAAGACAACGCCGCATATTTTGAAAAGCGCGGAGCGGCAGCAGTACTTGCCCGCGAAAATGCAACTGCAGAAAATCTCTTGCGTACACTCACAATGTTTTTAAACACCGACACGCGGCAACAGTACGCCGAAGCGTCTTTTAGCCTTTCTGCCGGAAAAAATCCTGCTGAAACAATCGCGCAAATTCTTTATAATCGAGTTGCGGCGCATAAATAGAATTTTCTATATATAAACGCGCCGAAATCTTTTTTCGGAGAATATGTATGAATTTTATCCTCGTCCCGCTGGATATTTGTTTTTTAATCATCATTTTAATCTTTGCACTGTCCGCGCTTGCAAAAGGACTCATCAAAGAACTATTCAGCAAAGTGAGTTTTATCGGTGGTCTTGTACTTGCAATCATATTTACGCCGCGCCTCGACATCTACGTTTCGGACTCGATAAAAAATCCCGCGCTTTCAAAAACCGTGTCGTTCGTCATTATTTTTACAGCGGTCTTCCTTGTCATTTCAATTATTCAGCAGCTGATTGCAAAGATTTTTTCCGGCGAAATTATGAGAGGACTTGACCGGACGCTTGGCTTCCTGCTCGGCGTTCTTGAAGGTCTCATTGTCATCTCGTGCGTGCTGGTCGTTTTGACTGCACAGCCGTGGCTCGATGTATCCGACATCTTTGAAGGCAGCCTTTTTTACAAATATTTAGGCGGAATCATTCAAATTCCTGCCGACTATTTGCGGAGATTTGCAGAGAATGTATGACAATCTGCTCCACCAAAATGCCTCCGCTTTTTTAACAGAGGACTTGAACACAAACAGACTGCCGGGCGCACTGCTTTTTTCGGGGAGCGCGGCATCCGGCAAGTTGACGTGCGCGCTTGAAACAGCGCGTATTTTGTCGTGTTCGCACAGTCCCAAAGGCGCGTGGACGTGCGCGTGTTCTTCTTGCCTGCGGCACAAATCTTTGGTGAGCGAGCGTCTTTTATTGGCGGGGCCGCGCGATTGTGCGCCGGAAATTACTGCCGCTTCTTCCGTGTTTTATACCGCATTCGAATCGAATTCGCCGTATCTAACAGCGGCGCGTTATTTGTTTTTACGCGCTGCTCGTAAATTGACGCTCCGCTTTAGTCAAATTTTGTGGGCAGGCGATGATAAACTTTCAAAAATCGCGTCCGTCATGTCGGAAATAGACGAATTGATAGAGCCGCTTGACTTTCCGCACGAATTGCCGGACTTAAAAACCGTCAAAAAGCATTTAGACAAACTTTCACCGCTTTTCCAAAAGCTGGAGGGCGACTTTTTATATGACTCAATTCCCGTGGCGCAGATACGAAACGCAAGCGCGTGGGCGCGCCTCAAAAGCTCCGGCGGGAAGAAAACAATAATCATCGAAAATGCCGACCGTATGCTCGAAAGCGTCCGCAACGCGCTCTTAAAAATCCTTGAAGAGCCGCCGGAAGACACGGTTTTTATTTTGACGACGACGCGCAGAACTGCCGTTATGCCGACGATTTTATCGCGTGTCCGTACTTATAATTTTTCTGAGCGGACGCTCGAACAGCAGCGCGACGTGATAACCCGCGTTTTTCATGCGGATAACTTTGGCGGCACCATACATGACTATCTTTTATCGTACCTTCCTGTGCCGCCGGATACGCTCCGAAAAAGCGCGGCGGATTTTTTTGCAGAAACGGCAGCGTCCCGCATTCCCGATGTGCAGACAGCGGTAAAAAACTGCGGCGCGTTCAATCCGCGCATAATGCTCAAAATCTTTTTAGACGGGCTTCTTATCGCGCAGCGGCGACTGCTTTTTTTTGCGCAGGGAAGTTTTGCCGCCGCAGAAATCGCACCTCTTGTACAGGAATGCTGGAATTCCGTAACTGTGTACAACCAATCGCCGAATGCCGCGCTCGAAAATCTTGCACTCGGTCTTTTGCGGATACATAAACGCTCAGGGGGCGTTCTGTCATGCGCGGTTTGACGCGGCTTTTGGCAAAACTGCCGAAGCTTTCACATGAACAACTCGGCGGAATTTTGCGCGATGTCGCCGATGAAAACGCGCTTCTTACGTCGATATTCGATTCGCTTTCAACCGGACTTGTCATAGTTGACCGTACGTGGAAAATCCTCCAGACGAATAAAGCCGCTGACCGCATTTTATTTGAAAACGCCGCAGGAGAAAGCAAATTCGATTCGGAGTGTGTGTGGCAGTTCGTTTCCGAAAAAGAAATTGGCGATTTTCTTGAAAAGGCTGCGGCGAACGGCAAAAGCAATGTTACGCAGGAATTTACGCTTGCAAACTCCGACGGCTCAACGCGATTTTTGAGCATTTCGGTTTTTCCGTATGTAAACCGCTCTGAGCTTGCCGGAAACATCATCAAAATAGAAGACATCACGCAAAAACGCAGTAAAGAAGTGCTTGCCCGCCGCATGGAACACATGAGCGGACTTACAAATCTTGCGGCAGGTATGGCGCACGAAATAAAAAATCCGCTTGGCGCAATCGGCATTCATATTCAGTTAGTGCAGCGCGTTCTAAAAAAATGCCGCAAAAACGGCGGCTCCCTGCCCGAAAAAAAACACCTCGAAGAGCGCCTCGACATCGTTAATCAAGAAATAGAGCGGCTTAACAAATTGGTGATGGACTTTTTATTTGCAGTCCGGCCGGTAAATGCCTCGCTTATGCTCACAGACCCCGCGCCGATTTTAAAAAATATTGTAGATTTCTTTTCGCCGGAGTTTGGACGCGCACATGTTGTCGTCAGCCTCAAAACGCCGGATCAAGCAATACGGCTTCTTATCGACGAAAAACTGTTCCGAGAAGTCATCATCAATATTGCGCAAAACGCCTTTGCCGCAATCAAAGAACGCTATGCCGAATGCTCGGAACATTGCGGTTGCAGCGGCACGTGTCCGGGAAAAATTGACTTTATTGCGGCAGTCAAAAATGATACCTACGTCATTTCGATTGCGGATAACGGTTCCGGCATAGACGAGCGGGATGTTTCTCGTATTTTTGAGCCGTATTACACGACCAAAGCAAGCGGAACAGGGCTTGGCATGACGATGGCATATAAAATCGTTAAAGAATTCAATGGAGAAATACAAGTCAAATCGCAAAAGGGGGATGGGACAAAAATATCAATTTTTATTCCGATTCCCCAGACGGATAAAAAATTGATTGCAGCGGATGCGGAGGCCGACTGAACGCTATGAAATTCACGATTTTAGTTATTGACGACGAAAAAAACATACGCAGCGGACTTGAGGCGAACTTTGAAATGGAAGATTACAACGTCAAAACGGCGGCAAGCGGTAAAGAAGGGCTCTCTCTTCTGCGTAAAGGCGACATCGACTTGGTAATAACCGACCTCCGCATGGATGGTATGACCGGCGAAGAAGTGGTGCGCCGCATAGCGACTGAAATGCCGGGCATTCCTGTTATTGTATTGACCGGACACGGCAGTATTGACGCAGCCGTTAACGCGATGAAAGCCGGCGCATACGACTTTTTGACCAAACCATTGAATCTTGACCAACTCAACATCATCGTAAAGCGTGCGCTTGAAAGCCGCGAACTTTCTTTAAAACACAAGATTTTAGAGCAGGAACTCGACGTAAAAAATTCCTTCGGCAGCATGATTGGAAAAAGTTCGGAAATGCAAAAACTGTTCGAGTTGATTCGGAAAGCGGCGCCTTCCAAAGCGAGCGTGCTTATCACCGGAGAAAGCGGCGTCGGCAAAGAGTTAGTTGCAGACGCGATTCATAATCTTTCTCTGCGAAAAGGGGCGTCGTTTGTTAAAGTGCACTGCGCCGCGTTAAGCGAAAGTCTTTTGGAAAGCGAACTATTCGGCCATGAAAAAGGCGCATTTACGGGCGCGGACGGTATGAAAAAGGGGCGGTTTGAACTTGCGCACGGAGGAACGATTTTTCTTGACGAAATCGGCGAGATAAATCAAGCGACGCAGGTCAAAATCCTCCGCGTTTTGCAGGAGAAAAAATTTGAACGCGTCGGCGGGGAAGAGACAATTACGGTTGATGTCCGCATTGTAGCCGCCACAAACCGTAATCTTGAAGAAGAAGTGAAAGCAGGGAGATTCCGCGAAGATTTGTATTACCGTTTGAACGTGATTCGTCTGTATGTGCCGCCGCTGCGTGAGCGCAAAGACGATATTCCGCTTTTAGTTGACCGTTTTTTAAAGGATTTTGCCCGCGAAAACGAAAAAAATGTTACAGGAATAGAAGCGCGTGCACGTGCCGCCCTGTACAAATACGACTGGCCCGGCAATATCCGGCAACTCCGCAACTGCATGGAAAGCGCGGTTGTCATGTGTTCGGGACGTGAAATCTCCTTAGAAGACCTGCCGCCGACAATCAGCCAAAGCGGGCAGGAGGCGTCGGTTGCAATTCCGCTCGGCATTCCGCTTGAAGAAGCGGAGCGCACCTTGATTTTGCAAAACCTCGCTGCCAACAAAGGCAACAAAACAAAAACCGCTGACATATTAGGAATTGAACGGAAGACGCTGCACCGGAAATTGACGAAGTACGGTATGGAAGATGAATAGGCACCGTCTGCTTCATATTTGCTGTTGATACATAGACGAATGCACCGACGAGTGTATTGTGTCTGAGCACATTCCCTTCCATTGACACGAAATATATATATATATATATATAT
>CAUTOZ010000081.1:0-9744 GCA_963539635.1 uncultured Treponema sp. | reverse complement strand
ATGGCGGACAGATACTTAAATTTGGTCGGCGGTTCTGCGGACTTATCAGGCCCGAATAAAACGCAGTTGAAAAACGGCGGCGGCATATATTCGGCGGAAAACCGCGGCGGACGCACCATCGAATTCGGCATTCGCGAATTTGCGATGTCCGCGTTGTGTTCCGGTATCAGCCTGCACGGCGGACTTCGCCCTTTCTGCGCAACATTCCTCGTGTTCAGCGATTATATGCGCGCGCAGATCCGCCTTGCCTCTCTTATGCGCCAACCTGTCATTTATATTTTTACGCACGATTCGATTTATGTCGGTGAGGACGGACCGACCCACCAGCCGATAGAAACGCTTGCCTCGCTTCGCGCAATTCCGGGCGTACAGGTGCTCCGTCCAGGCGATGCGGAAGAAACGGAAGCCGCGTGGGAAATGGCGATGGCAGCACACGACCATCCGGTCTGTATTATTTTGACGCGGCAGGACTTGCAGGGCTATGAAAAATCAGATACGGACTGGAAAAACACTGTTAAATGCGGTGCATACATCGCAAAAGACTGTGAGGGTGCGCCCGATGTTACCGTACTTGCCTCTGGTTCGGAAGTTTCGACGGCGATTGCGGCTTCGAAAATGGTGTCAGCAAAAAAAATCCGCGTTGTCTCCGTTATCGATTTAAAACTTTTTACCAATCTTTCGGCCGCTGACCGCGAAAAATTGACTGGAAAAGGGGCATGTATCGTAACTGCCGAAGCCGGTATCGGAACGGAATGGCGGCAGTTTGCGTCAGATGCGCATGACGTGTTTTGCATTGACTCTTTTGGCGAATCCGGTCCCGCAGAAAAAGTTGCGGAGCACTTAGGATTTACTGCCGAAAAACTTGCCGAAATTCTGAAACGATAAAGCGTGTTTGTATTTGAAAAACACACTGTCTTCAACGGAGGTCGGTGTGCAAAAGATTTAACTAAAAAATTACTCCCTCGTACGGCTGCCATTGATAAACGTACGGAAAGTTAGATGAGCAGCACAGCAACAACATACCCCGACATAAGGAAATGTCGGGGTATTGTCTCCTGCATATGAATAAACCGGTTTGAAATATTTTATTTCGGAACAGGTCTAATATAGGAAAAAACGAGTGTTTCCCGCAGCAAAAAAGACGTCGTTTTACAGTTTTAATTTTGTTTTTCATCCTCCGCTGGTAAACCCATTTCCGGCGGGAAAAACCGGTTTTCCTGGCGGCTCGTGCCGGCTGAGCACAGATGCGGTGAACGCTGTGATTTGAGCGTGCAAAAGGGTGCGCTGCGCAGAGGAAATCCCGCATCTATTTATGCCGTGCGGCGCGGCGTTTCAGCTGTTCAAGTCCGCGTTTGAATTGCGGAATGCGCGCGGATGCTGTCGTGGTAAGTCCGCTTCGCTCGCCGCGCATAAGAAAATGATAGGCAACGCCTGCAATCATTGCGCCGTTATCGCCGCAAAGTTTCAGCGGCGGAAATATGCAGCGAATGTCGCTGCGTTCGGCAAGAATTTCGCGGAGCCGAGAGTTCGCGGCAACTCCTCCTCCTGCAACGACGGTTTTAAGCCCTGTGTCTTCTACTGCGCGGAAGAGGCGGCTTGTAAGCGTGCGGCAGGCAGTTTCCTGAAATGCCGCGCACATATTTTCGGTAGAATGTTCAAATCCTTCTTTCCAAAATAAATCACACTGGTGAATGACGGCTGTTTTCAGTCCCGAAAATGAAACATCGTAACGGTGCTCACCTAAGTCCAATTTAGGAATCGGGAATGCCGCCGCGTTAAAATCGCCTTTTTTTGCAAGATTATCGATTACAACTCCGCCCGGATAGCCTAAATCGTAAAACTTTGCCACCTTGTCAAATGCTTCTCCGACAGAATCGTCTACCGTCGTCCCCAAAACTTCCAAGTCGTCGAATCCGTTGACCTTGCAGATAATGCTGTGTCCGCCTGAAACAAGCAGCCCCAAATACGGATAGTCGATGTCGTTTTCAAGGTGGGCTGCGTACAGGTGTCCGAGCATGTGGTTGACGGCGATAAACGGTTTTTCAAGCGACCACGCAAGCGTTTTTCCGAATGTAAGCCCTACGAGCAGAGAGCCCATCAATCCCGGACGGTTTGTAGCCGCAATTGCATCGACATCTTCAAGTTTTATTCCGGCTTCACAGACTGCCTGCCTTACGACCGGCAAAATCCATTCTATGTGTTTGCGGCTTGCAATTTCCGGCACAACGCCCTTGTAGATTTCATGAAAAGGGATTTGCGTTGCAACTACGTTGCTTAATATTTTTTTGCCGTCCTGCACGATTGCGGCGGCTGTTTCATCGCAAGATGATTCAATTCCTAAAACGTTCATATTTACCTCGATTTACTGTGTTTTGACGGGAGAATTTGAAACGGTCGAAAATCTATAGCCGTTTTTTATAAGGTGAGGATATAAGTCGGCAAGCAGCGCAGGCAGAATTCCGACCGATTTATCGACGTGTCCTATCATAATCGCCGCGCCTTTTTTATTCGCAATATTGATTCCGCGATAGATTTCCGAAAGCATAACGCGCCTGGTAATTACGTCGTCGATAAAAACGTCGCGCTCGTAAATCTGTATACCGCGCTCAAGCGCCGCCTGCGGAGCTTTTGTTTCAGCCGTCGTCCGCGAATCCAAAAAAAAGATTCCGGCTTCATCGGCAACATCCAAAACCGTACCGATTTTTATTACATCTTGGGTAATCAGCGAGCCTTCGTGATTGTTCAAGCCTTTTACGGGTCCTATTTCACTCAGATTTTCTTTAAGCACAGAAGCAATTTCAAATGTTGACATTTCCGGCAAAATTGCGCCGGGACCGGGATTTACTTTAATGTTGACTGCCTGCATAGGTTGATGAAGGATAACTTCATTGCCAGATGTGCGCGTGATGTCTGCGCATTCGCGGGAATGACTTAGTTTAGGAAGGACGGCAATCGTAACCGGAAATGGCAGGGCAGTGTAGCGCTTTACGTTTGCAGGATTTAAGCCCGCGTCGTCAAAGACAAAGACTAAAACCGCGCCCTTTACCGCAGGCGGAATATCGAAAATAGGGACTGGCTGTACTTCCGGTCGGGGAACTGCTGTCTTTATTGAAGCGATTTCAGTTTTTTTTTCGGCGAGCATGCCGCGCTCTCCGGCCGTTTTTTGCGTCATGGCGGAAGAAAAGCCGGCACTGGTGGGAGCGGCTTGTATAAGGGCAGGGGAGAGGGATGCGGGCGGTACCGGCTCGTACGAAAGAGAGGATTTTTCGGCGGTACATGAGGCAGCCGCGCTTGTTTCCGGCAGCGCCTCTTTCTTTTCGTGAGCGGGTGCTGATTTTTTTGTTTTGGCTTTTTCCTGCGGAAACTTCGTTGCTGCGTCTTGCGTTTCCGCGGCTGTCTCCGCCTCAAGAACTTGGCGTTTTCCGTCGTTTTGTTTTGTTTGAGGTGCGGATTGTTCGTTTTTTACCTGCGTCACGTATTGTTTTGCCTCCGTTTCTCTTTGTTCTGTATGCGGTGCGGAGGAAGACCTTTGTTTTGTAACAGATTTTTGGCTGTTTTGCGGCGTTTTCGGAACAGACGAATCGATAAAAGACGGTACAGCAAGAAGAATTGCGCAAAGTGCAAATATCACGGTACAAAATAAAATAATTTTTTCTGTGGGAATAAAAACTTTTGCCTTTTTTGCGTGCTGCGCGGGATTTTTCTTGTTTTGCTGCTGTTTTGCCATAATAAAAAGCGGTTGCTTTTGCAACCGCTTAAAGTGTAATGATAAACTCTCCCTCTGTCCATAACAACTTAAAAGCACCTTGCAACGGTAAGGAGAACATTGCCGATACTTTTCCTACCACTCTCCGCCAACGTAAAAGATAAACGTCTCTCCGAACTCTCCGACATCCAGCAGTCAGGAGCTGCCGGTGCGCCGCATAAAACACCGATGAGTCGTGTCACGGAAACTCGGCTATAAATACGCGGTGCATCTACGGATGCCCAGTGAGGGCTGTAATTAGCAAAGCCTTCTGTTTCATGCGCGAATGGAGACACACATTAGTAGAAAACTTTGCAAAGTTTACAAACCTCAACTCTTGTAGTAAGAAAGCAACTGATGTGCCAACCTGTTTTGCCGGATATGGTAGATACGAGCACCTGCTATTCTGGTGAAATACTGGTATAGAGGGGAGTACAGGCAGAATCCTGTATTTTGAGCGTGTTACTCTTCTTTTTTGAATGTTTTACCTCTTTGTATGTATGTTTTTATGCATTGTAATAATGTACATAGTGTAAATTATTATACTTTTACCATTCTGCTTGTACTTGCTAGAGTAATTTTACCATATGCCATACACGATAAAACTTTTATATAGTATATGTATATGGTAGTTTTACGCCCGCGTTGTTGAGCAATGTGGCAGCAGTACGAACGAAACGGTGCTCTGGCTGCATATATGTGCTTTTTTATTCGTGTTTTTTTCTATATAATTGCTGTAAATAGAACCGTATGGTGCGCTTTTTACCGATAAAAGCGCGCGAATTTTAAGGAGGATTTTTATGTTCTTAACCTGCCTCGATTTAGAAGGCGTACTTGTGCCGGAGATATGGATAGAGTTTTCAAAAGCAAGCGGAGTTCCCGAACTTGCCCGCACGACGCGCGATGAGCCGGATTATGATAAATTGATGAAATTTAGAATCGATGTATTAAAAAAACACGGACTTGGCATCAGCGAAATTCAAAACACGATTGCAAAAATCGAGCCGCTTTCAGGCGCAAAAGACTTTTTGGATTCCCTCAGGAGTTTTATGCAAGTCATTATATTGAGCGACACATTTGAGCAGTTTGCCGCGCCCCTCATGAAAAAACTCAATTTTCCTACCATAATGTGCAACACGCTGGAAGTATCTCCGTCAGGAGAAATTACCGGTTATAAAATGCGCTGCGAAAAAAGCAAACTTGCTACGGTGCGCGCCTTGCAGTCGGTAGGCTATAAAACAATTGCAAGCGGCGACTCGTACAACGACCTTGCGATGATAGAAGCGTCTTCGGCGGGATTTTTGTTCCGTACGACTGAAACTATCAAAAAAGATTATCCGAATGTCAGAGCGTTTACGGAGTACGACGACTTGCTGACTGCGATTAAAGATGTTGTTCGAGGAAGATAAATTCCGTTGAGATTGGAGAAAAATCGTGCGGACGATACGGAGGGAGCTGTGCGTCTTTTCCGTATATCGCGTGTTTAATAATCAGCCGGAGGGGAATACTCTTTCCCTTCTATCGTTAATAAAACGATTGAGGAGACGCCGCCTCTCGAAGTTCATTTTTCTTATCTGAGGCAGGCGGTCTCTCCACGAAATCGTTCCCTTTCTATAAGAGCCGCCTGCCGTTTTTCATTATTCGAGTTCAATGACTGCGCAAACCGGATCATGGTCGCTAAAATAGCCTTGCGCTGTGGTAAATTCGGAATTGATATTCAAAATATCCGCTTGCAAGTTTTTTGCGTACCGTTTATTGACGAGTATGTTGTCTAAAACCTGCGAGTTTCCTTGGTAGACGTAGGTGTGCCGTTCGTTCGGCGGAAGAATTTCAACAGCGCTGACCATGAGGCCGCCTTTCATCTCTTGCATCGCAGGCGAGAATTCAAAATCGTTCATGTCGCCCATCGCTAAAAGCACCGCGTCCGGAAACGCTTGATTCAGTCGTTTTAAGAAGTCTCCGATGTATTTGCCTTCGGGAATGCGCACTTCTTCAGATTTTCGTTTGACCGGCTGATTTGCCGAATACAGTTTATCGTCCGCACGTTTGGATTTTAGGTGATTGACGATAACAAACACGTCTTTTTTGTCGTTAATGCGCTGCAAATGAGCGACAAGCGGCTTTCGCACATACTTGAATATCGCTTCTTTATTTCCAATTCTCCCCGGATTGAATGAAAGTCTCTCGTCCTTAATCTCCGTGTCGGTAACGGCGTCTCCCTGCGCCGTATACGGAGCGGAAAGTCTGTCGGCGCGGTATAAAACGGCGTTGCGGATGTGCATTTCAGGCCAGCCTCCGTCTTTTCCGTCAAGAGGCGCAACGGTCATATACTTATATTCGATTCCGCTTACACTTTTTATTGCGTCAACAATGGCAGTCAGCGTTTTTTCCGCGCTCAATTCGTCTGTCTTTTTCGCGCCTCCGTCATCATCGCCTACTTCGGCAAGTCCTATGATGTCGGGCAGTTTTAAGTCATCTTTGACCTGTGCCGCAAGAATGTTGACGCGCTCTATCCCGTCCGCAATTGTAAAGTTTTCGATATTGTACGAGGCGACGCTCAACGAGGCAGGTGAATAGGAGAGGCGGTTTGTGTCCCGTTTGGTTGCGCCTTCGATAAGCGGCGGAAGCGGAGCGGTGTTGAATACTTTGTAGTTCGAATAGGTAAAAGTCAAAATGCCTGTGATAGCGCCGTCGAAACTGTCGCCGGGATTGGGCGTAAAGGTGCGGTCTTTAAACGTCTTGCCCTTCCTGAGCGAAATAAATTCATCGCCGATGATAATTTTTTGCGTCTGCTCGTTTTCATAGGTGTAGCGCACGCCTCCGTTATTTGTGCGCTCTGCGGCAAATGCGCCGTTTTGCGCAAGCACCGCAATTTCTCCGTGCTTTTCGGCAATGCCGGTTATGACAGGCTTTTCGATTTTGACAAGCATTCCTTCCATTGATTCATAAAAGTCCATCGCGTTTTTTGTGATGTCGAGTTTGTCCGTCGTCTTTCCCGTGTGGATTTTTTGCGGAATTTTCTTTGCGTTTATCGTAAGCGGTTTGACGGTATTCCCCCTGCTGACTGTCTTTACGCTTTCTGCCAGAATGGACGTTATCGTTAATTCTGCAGGATTAGGTTTTCCAAATTGAATTTCCGCTGCCGTTCCATCGACTAAAACCAAGTCGCCGACGGCAAACTTGTCGCCGTCTTTGCATTCGACCCAAATTCCTTCCGATGTCGCAGGATTTTTGTCCGCTTTGACGCTCTGCATATAAAATCCTGTGTTGTATTTTGTGCCGTATACTGCCGTTACAACGCCTTCAACGCCGGAAACCGTTTTTCCGTTGCAGGGAGACGTGTGCCATTCCCCTTGAATTTCTGCAATGGTTTCTGCAAAAAGCGCCTGCGCCGCAGAAAGTCCCAGCGCAAGGACAAAAGCAGTCCTGATTTTACGCATATTTTTCCTCCATAAATGGTAAATCGTAAAAATTAAACCTGTTCGATACTGATTTTTCGAACAGGCTTATTAACGCCGGATATAATCCGGCAGCGGCTGTATCCTAGCACCGCGTCTGAACGCTGTCAAATTTCTGACTGCGAGAGGAAGGACTAAGGCTGGGCTATTTGAGGGAAGTTTGACTGATTAAATGGACTTGTGCCGCGTTTCACAGTTGCTGTTGGGCGCAGTGACAGAGAAATGGTGTTTGCAGGAGATAGCGCGGTTTTAAACTGCACAAAAAAAACTGCGGACTTCCCGTTATAGGAAATCCGCAGTAAAAAAGCCTTCCAGTTTGTATGGAGTCTCGCTTAATTGATTCTTACTTTCAGCGTTGTCGATACGCCTTCGGCAGAAAATTTCAATATGTCCTCTTCCGCAACACCGATACCGCTTGGCATAGTGCCGAACGATACTTTTGTTCGTCCGCCGCTTTCCAATGTATTTTGGATGGTATGTAGTGCATAACCGTTATGTTGTTTTTCTACGCTGATTATGCCGGGTTTTGTATATTCGGGAATAAGTTTTGCATATATATAATACGTCCCAGCAGGTTTCTTATGAGTTAAATGATCAGCAGTTATATTATATCCGCCGTCCGGACTTCCGGTAATGTCGAAATTCCCTTTTTGCAGTTCTATCCCCGTCGCTTCCTGCCAAATGGTGAGCGTAACATTTGTGCTGAGGGATGACGTTACCGCTTTTTCGGTTTTGGGGTCTATCGGATAGACGTAGAATGTTTTTGCCACACCCGACGTATGTTTTGTAGGCTTCAAAATTATCCCGTTCGGGAAAGAACTGTTTGAATTCAACGTATATACAGCCTTTTCAAAATAGTCGGTGGTAGGCGCTCCGGAAAAAGATATTTTTTCACTGACGGCAAAATGTTTGTATACAGAATAGTCATCAGCAAGGGTGAGCGTAAGTATCGGCGCGCCGGATTCGTCTCCTATAGTACATTCGTTTGTTGAGGCGCTTACGCTTCTAATGGAAGCGACGTTGTGGTATACGGTTATTTCTTTTTTTGCCTCTACCGACGGGTTAAGTTTTGATTCTGCGCGGATTGTTATTGTGGTTCCGTTCTGCCCGCTAAAATGAGTGCAGTTGAGTCTTCCGTCGCTGTCGATGGATGCGCCGTAAGAATGGCTCCAGATATTCCACTGAACGCTCGTATCGGCAGGAACGTCTGCGCCGTATGCGCTTTCCGCGCTTACCGTAAACTGCGCTGCTTCGTTTTTATATACTTTGTTCGCGCCGATTATCGTAATGCGTTTCGGAACAACCGTATAAAGAGTCAGCTTTACTTCATGTTTCAGCTCAGGTTTTCCTGTCGGCATAACCGTAACGGCTACGGTTTTTTCTCCTGCGTTTTTATTAAGGACTTTGACGACGGCTTTTTTTTCGTCGCTGGCATCTTTCGTTATCGAAACGTCTGCGTCATTGGCTTCCCACTTCAAAGTTGTAACTGCATCGGCGGGGTTCAGAACTGCGGTCAGCGTTACGTCATGCCCATAGTAGAGCTTTCCGCTGTCGGACTGGATAGACGTGATTTTCGAAACAGAGTTATCGACCTTGATTTTAACCGCGCAGGTTTTGTCTCCCAATGACACGGTAATGTCGGCTTCCCCTACCGCGTGCGTGCGGAGTCCTGTCGGCGTTACGCTTACAACGGAAGTATTGGAACTTGCGTACGTAAACATTTTGTTCGCGGGGCGAATAAAATACTCGGCAGGAATGTCGTCGTATTTGTCAGGCGTACAGGTGATTTTCGGCTTGAGCTGGAATTCAGCATCCTTTCCGTACGTCAGCGTGTTCGGCGTACAAGAAATGCTTTCCATCACAGGTTCCGGCAGCACATTAAAGACAAGCGTTGACTTTGCATTGCCCTTTTTTGTGCTGAACGTCAGTTTTACCCTTACAGGAGAGGCAACCGTGCTAAACTGCACATCGAATTGATTTTTTCCTGCTGCCTTTGTAAGCGTAAGGGGCGCGTTTTCTGCAGGTTCAATGATGTTCGCGCTTATTTCCTCTCCTAAAAGACTGGAATCGTCGCATTTGGCTGTCAAAACCAATTTTCCCGCCGGATTTACGCTGCGTTCAGTTGCCGTGTACGGAATTCCAGACAAACCTGACAGTGCAACTGTTTTTCCGTTGATGCTTGTTGAAACGGAAATCCTACTTGTGTAGATTTCTGGTTTTTCGTTCTTTGGAGAGTCGAGTGCGCTGTTTTTACAGCCTAAAATTAAAGTTACGGCTGTTGCCGCACATACCAAAAACAGTTTTTTCATACAAAAACTCCTTGAAAATAAAATTTATTTAGACCGGATGGGACAAATACTATGCAAAAAGACTGTGCTAAGAATTGGTTCCAGTATCCGGTTAAATGCGCATAAAAAATGCCGCGTGGATAACCCAAAGACGCTGGATTATCCGCGCGGCACGGAAAAAAAGAGAAAATGATGTAAAAAAGAATTAAAAGTGTGTCATTTTGACGCGATGGGGGGGGGGGGAGACGGACTT
>CAUTOZ010000080.1:0-9983 GCA_963539635.1 uncultured Treponema sp. | reverse complement strand
TGCGCTTCCAGCCTTTTTTGCAATCGTCCCAAATTCAATGCCGAGCGCTTTTTCCAAATCAAAAATCGCGCTGATGAGCGTGTACATCTGCATTTTGAGACTTACTTCCGCGCTTAAAAGATTGTCGGCGGCGTTTTGCAGGCTCAAAAGATCCTTTCTGCCGTAATCGTAGGCGGCGCGAGTCATTTTGTAGGATTGTTCGGCAAGTTCGACGTTTGCTTTCAGCGAGTCAATCTGCGAAACGGCTTGATTTATCTTCCTTATATAGCCCGCATTTTTTACGGCGGCGGCAGTCTTTTCGTTTGCAAGATTTTCTTTTGCCTGCATAAGAGAAGTCTTTGCGCTTTTTATACCGACTGCCTGCTGTGACCACGGAAATACGCCGTCAAGCGGAATGGAAACGCCGATATTCAACTGATTTATCTCCGTCCATCGGTCAAATGCGGAGTTTTTCGATTTTCCGTACGTGTAACCGCCGCTTATCGAAGGAGAATAGGCGTAAAACCGCGAGGAAAGCAGGGCGTTTTTTGCAATCGCTGCGTTTATTTCCGCCTCCGCAACGCTCGGAAGCGCTTTGTCCGATACAGAAAAATCGATGTGTCTGACAGCCGCTGCATCATCAAGCGAGCCGTTCAATTCGACTTTAACGTCTTCTGCAATGCCGATAAGCTGCTTAAAAGCATCGAGGTCGTTTTCAAATGTCAGTTCTGCCTGTTCGACAGCGGGCTTTTTTTGCTCGTAGTTGACGCGGCTTGTCAGTGCGTCAAGTTCCGATACGCTGCCGTTGCGGAACTTTTCTTGATTTTGCCGATACTGCGTTTCGCTCGTTTGAAGATGCCGTTTTTGCAAGGCGATATTTTCGCGCTCGTACAAAAGAGCGTAAAAGGTTTTCCGCACACTGCATTCAACATTCCGAAGCGTCTGCTCGTAGGAAAGTCTGCCTTTTTCGTAATTGAGACGCGCACTCTGAATTTCCGACGCCAGATTCGCGGACAAAGCGACGTTGATTGTGCCCGAAAGCGAAAGCGCGGAGACTTCGTTTTTTAAGTCATCCGTGTAACTTCCATTCAATTTGAGCGACGGACTTGCGCTGTTCCACGAAAAAATACGCTTTGTTTTTAACAAATCAAGCGCGGATTTTGCATTTTTAATGCCGGAGTTGTTTTCCAGCGCCGACGCAACAGCATCTTCAAGCGACAGCAAACGCACATTTTGACGTTCTTCAGCCGCGTTTTGGGTAAACGCCGCATTTAAACAAAATAACAAAAGCGCCGGAAGAAGGCGCGTACCGTACCATTTTCTCATTTCCCGTTCCTCATAAACTCAATGCCGTTTGTTACAATAACAGAAAAACAGAAAATCCGTAACAGCACCTCAAAAAGAGATTCGCGCGGGGAAAAGCATAAGCGGGGCGCATTTTAAGAAGAAACTTGTGTTATACTCTATATTTGAGGTGAATATATGCTTTTGTTCGGAAAAAAAGTTGAAGTCTATCAAAGCCGGAACAGCGCGGAGTTTAAGGCGGTCAAAAAAATGCTCAAGCAAAACGGCATTTCATACGGAACAAGTTGGGTGCAGACGGAACTTGCCTGCGGGTGCGGAGCTAAAATTAATATGCGGCAGGTTATAAATCCCCAGTATACTCCGTATATTTGGTACGTGTATGTCCGTCCCGAAAACGAAGAAAAAGCCAAACAGCTGATTGCGCAATTGCAGTCAGAAAAAAAACAAGCGGACTAAGAAGTCTGTTGACTTTCAAACGGCGGCAAAGTAAATACAAACGGAACCAAACGGCTATAAAACGTATCGTATGTTTTGCAGCCGTTTTTTATAGTCCCATTGCGTAAATCCCCTCGTTTAGGGAATAATGCGCGCATGGAAAATCGCAATATTTTTGAAAACATATCATGTCTCGACCACCGCTATTCGCTTTCGGAAAAAGAAGCGTTTGAAAAATTATCCGCACATTTGTCGGAAGAAGCGGCGGTGCGCTCGTATGCGCAGGCGGAAGCGGCGTTGATAAAGGCGCATTTGAGTATGCGCGGAACGCTTGACGATAAGACCGCGCAGATTATTGATAAAACGGCGCAAAGCGTCACCCCCGATGAAGTTGCCGCGGAGGAAGAAAAGACGCAGCACAATATCCGTGCGCTGGTCAATGTCCTCAAAACAAAGTTTTCTTCCGATATACAGCCGCTCATTCATCTGGGAGCGACGAGCGCAGATATTTTGGACACGGCGCTTTCTATGCGAATGCGAAACGTAACGCACGAGGTCGTTTTGCCGGAACTTAAAGCGCTTGAAAAAGCCCTGTGCCGCGTCGCCGAACGCGAAGCCGAAACGCCGCAGACAGGGCGCACGCACGGGCAGCACGCAGTCCCCATTACGTTCGGCTGGTCGATTGCTGAATTTGTAAGCCGCTTGGGAAAATCAATTCTCCGCATCGAAGAATTGTCAGCACAACTTAAAGGCAAACTGTCCGGTCCCGTCGGCGCGTATAACGGGTTATGCATGATTGTAAAAAATCCCGAAGAATTGGAAAAACGCTATCTTGCATTCCTTGGACTTGAACCGAGCGAGTATTCGAATCAACTTGCCGAGCCAGAGTATTTACTGCGGCTTTTACTTGAATTCAACGTTGCATTCGGCATTATCGCAAACCTTGCCGACGATTTACGCAATTTGCAGCGCTCGGAAATCGGCGAAGTTTTCGAATATTTTGCAGCGTCGCAGGTCGGCTCAAGCACGATGCCGCAAAAACGCAACCCATGGAACAGCGAGCATGTAAAATCCCTGTGGAAGGCGATGTGCCCGCGCGTCATCACGTTTTATATGGATCAAATTTCCGAACACCAGCGCGACTTAACGAATTCTGCAAGTCAACGTTTTATTGCTGATTATATTGCAGGCTTTACGATGGCAGTGTGCCGCATGAAAAAAGTCGTGTCCGGTTTGCAGGCTGACCGCGACAATATGGCAAAAAACCTCGACAGTGCCGGCGGAAAAGTGAAAGGCGGCATCTTTGCTGAACCTGCTTATATTTTACTTGCAGAATCCGGCGTAAGCGATGCGCACGAAGTTATCCGCAGACTGACGCTTGAAGCCGAACAAAGCGGTAAAACGTTTTATGAAGTTTTAAGCGGAAATCCCGATGTTTTTGCCCGCATTCAGGCAGGACTTGCAAAACTCGGCGTACAGGACGCTGAGGCGTTTTTCCAAAATCCTGCATGCTATTCGGGACTTGCCGCAGAAAAAGCCAAGCGAATCGCAGCAAAGTACGCAGCGCTGATGGAGAATAACAATCTGTAATGGGTAGTTGATAATGGGTAATTGCTTGGACCGGACGGGAAAATTGAGTTTGAGAGACTTAAACGGATTTAGGCAGGCGGGAACTCTGTTTTACTGCACGTTTTACCGGACAGCAAAACGAGGGTAAGCGGAACACCGCTAAATCTGCAAACCACGTCATAACCGCTTGCGTCATTACCCATTGTATCTAAAACAAATATCCCGCTCCTGCGCTCACGCTGATGTATGCAGTCCCAGCGCGGTACACGAGCGCCGAAAACGAAGCGTTTGCGATTACCGACGTTCGGGGGATTGCAAACGACACTCCGAGTCCTGCGTTAAACGCGCGAGCAAAATCGGCTTGTTTTACCGAGCCGGCTGCCTCATCGTAAAAATTGAACGCGCTGTCTGCCGAAAGCCATGCCTCAAGCGATGTCATAACAGCGGGGCGAAACGAAAAGGAAAGGGCGTTTTTCCATGCGGCGTCTTTTTTGCCGATGTTGCCCGCTGCGTTTCCGATTATGCCGGAAGTCGAAAGTCCTATGTAGAATTTTTTGCCGTCAACTCCGCATAGCAGCGTTGCGCCTAAGCCGCTGCCTGACGCGTTTCCGTATGGTTCGAAGAGTTTTTTTGCCGAATAGCCGTAATGCGCCGCCGCTCCGTAACAAAGGTTCAGCCCTGAGGCGCCTTGCACGGCAGAAACCAGTTTTACCGCGCCGCCCGCTTCTGCAGGCGAGTTTTCAAAACCTGCATTGAGCCGTATGTGTGCAGTAAGTTCCAAAAATCGAAGCGGCGTATACAGGGCGGAAAAGGTCAGCGGAGCGGCGTAAAATCCGCGTCCAGTTTTAAAAACCGGTGCAGCGGAAACCGAAAGCAGCGCTGTCTTTTGCGGCAGAATAAACGCCGCAGGAACGGAACCGATACCAGAGCCTGCAAACGTAACGCTCGCCGGCCGATAGTCGAGCGAATCATCAAGGTGCACCGTGCACGAGAGCGTCTGCCCTCCTGCAGAAAATTCTGCCGTATATTCTCCGCGCGGCGCTTTTTTTCCATGCGAGTCCCGTCCATTCCATTTGATACTTTGCTCCCGCGCCGTAAACTCCTGAATCTCCGTGCGAAAGATTTCTTCCTCGCCGTTTTTTATCGTAAAAAGTCCCGTTTCCGGAGCCGTAACGGACGCGGTAAAGACAACGTGCCCAAGCGGGCCTTGATACCCCGGATTAAAACTCCGTTTCGATGCGGAAAACGACGTAAGGCGGAATTCCGCTTTTACAAGCGCAGCGAAAACGCTTTTTACTGTCCGCGCGCGCACGTACACCGTCCCGCGCACATCCTCCCAGCCGAATTTTCGCACCAGAATTTCGTGTTTTCCTTCTTCAACTTCGACATATCGGTCATTTTGTTTTTCGGAATCGACAAAAACGTCTGCTCCTTCAGGAACATTTGCAAAATCTAAAAAGCCGGTTTTGCGCTCAAGCGGCACGTAATATAAAAAAGAGCGGCCTTCGGACACGTAAATCAAGTATGCGCGCTCAAGATACCCTTTTTTTTCAAGACGCAGTTCATAAATTCCTGCCGTCAGAGCCGAAATAGAAAGCGGCGCCGTCCCCTGATATTCATTGTTGAGAAAAACCGCCGCGCCGTCCGTGTTTGTCCGCACCGCAATGACCGACTGATTCCTGTCGATTTCAAAAATCTTTTCCGCTTCAAGGTTTAAAAGACCGTTTTCGTCAACGTATCGGGGAGTAGAATCAAGGCTGCGCTCCATCGTTTCCGCACTGCCTAAAAAAATATCGGCTTTGTCTTCCGCATACAAAAAAGAAAGAATGGAAAGCACCGCAATAACTGGAAAACCGCCTTTCAGCAGCGAAAAAAACGTCCCAAAACGCCGTGAGCGCCGGAGAAGCCGCCTACAAAACATATTCATCGTCGCGGGTACTGATTTTTAATGCGCCGGTTTCGTACGCGCGGCGGAGGACTGACATAAAGGCGTCGGTAACGCGCACGCAGTCCTTTTTTAAAAGCGGAGCGGAAGCGTCGGCTTCGTAGCGGACATGGGCGCGCCGTCCTGCCGAAATACAACTTAAAATCTTTTCGCGGAATGCAGACGGTTTTCCCGCCGTTAAAAGCGCGATGTCGATATCGCTCATTTCACGCAGCCGGTCTTGAATATAGCGGTCGTCGGCATTAACAACGTCGTCGAACGTAAAAAGGCGGCTCCGTAAATCCTCGCCGAGCGCGGGGTCTTCGTTTTCAAGCGAAGCAAGAATACCGTCTTCCATTCCGACGGGCATTTTTTTAAGGATTTCGGCAAGAACTGTTCTGCCGTCAATGTTTTCTGCACTGCCGCTCGTCTGCGTCAAAGATTTTTCGCGCATCGCTTGGTCAACCCGCCGCAAAATATCGGGTGCGACAGGTTTCAGTTTTGCAAGCCGGAATATCACGTCCGTTTTGTCGCGCTCATTCATTAAATTGATGACGGACGCGGCTTTTTTTGGCTCGATACGAGAAATGACCAGCGCGCGCGTAGACGGACTTTCGTCAGACAAAAGCTGCAAGACGCGCTCGCTGTCCGCGTCGTTTAAATAGTCGAACGGCTTTGCTCCGGCAAAGGGCGCGGCTTTTTCCAAGAGTTTTTGCGCGCGCTCAGGGCCGTACGCTTTTTCAAGAATGTTCCGCGCTGTATCCATCCCGCCGGATTCCCGCGATTTTTCCAAAAGAGAGCGGAATTCTTCCAATATAACAGACGATTCTTCTGGCGTAACGCTCCGAATCGATGCGATTTCAGGAATTATGCGCTCGGTCTGCGCTTCTGAAAGGTGCGGAATAATTTTTGCCGCTTCGTCCACGCCGATTAAAAGGAGGAATTTTGCAACGCGCCGATACACACTGTCTTTTCCGTCTCCGCCGCTTTTTACCGGCACTTTAATCAGTCCGTGCGACGTAAGCGAATTTGCCGCCCGTTCAAGTTCGTCGGACGGCTCTCTGCTATTTTTTTCCGCCGATACAGCTGCGCTGCCCGTGCGGTTTACTCCGGCAAAAAGCGGTTTTTCATTTTCAGACGCAGTATTTTGGGAGACAGGGAGTTTCGTTGTATGTTCTTCCGCATTTTTAGCGATTTTCGGCGGAGAAAACGGTTTTATTGTGCGCGGCGCTCCATCAGACTTTGAGGCATTTTGGTATGCTGCCGCGCGCAAATCATTCAAATTCATGGTTCGATGATAGCACAAACGCCAAAATCTGAATATACTTTACTTATGCCACTCATCGAAACACTCAATGCTGAAAATTATGCAAGGGCGCTCATCTTTCGGGGGAAGAAAGACGTCTTTTTAAATCCCGACGGAAGCGTCCCCGACGGAAAAACGGCGGCAAAAATCATACAAGATGTTCCTGTCCATCACCTTGAACACGCCGTTGCAGAAACGCCGTCGTCGGTTTTCTCTCTCATGCTGAAAAAAGAGGCAAAAGAGCCGGAGGGATTAAAAAAGAATTTTGTGCGGGAATGTTTTGTAACAAAAGACGCTCTAACCAGTTCCATGATTGCACGCGCACGGACACTGACGAAATGGAGCGCTTGCACGCGCTTTTGCTCAAACTGCGGCGGCCACTTGGAAAACAGCGCGCTCGTCAGCGCAAAAAACTGTCCCCGCTGCGGCAAAGAATATTTCCCGCGCATAGAGCCGTGCGTTATCGTGCTCGTTAAAAAGGGCGACGAATACCTTTTGGCGCGTCATATCCGTCATGCAAGCAACATTTTTACGTGCATTGCAGGCTTTATCGAAGCAGGAGAGAGTGCCGAACACGCCGTGCGGCGCGAAGTAAAAGAAGAAACCGGCCTTGAAATTGAAAACGTGCGCTACGTAAAAAGCCAAAGTTGGCCGTATCCCGACCAGCTCATGCTCGGCTTTTATGCCGACTATGTTTCAGGCGATATTACAATTCAAAAAGAGGAATTATACGAAGCCGCGTGGTTTCATAAAGACGCGCTGCCGCCGATACCGCTTTGCGGCTCGATGGCCTACAGTCTTATTATGGGAAGGGATTTATAATTAGGGATTAGGAATGCGTGATTCGTAATGCTTGGGCGGCGCACCGTTAAATCTGCCAAACTTCGTAACCACCTGCCAATTACGCATTACGAATTAGCAATCCCTCCCGCGCGGGAAAGCGGCCAAAACCGAAAGAGTGTCGTACCCAAAATATATTTTTTGCTGACGTACTGCGGCGCCATATTTGAGCGGTACGTTACTGAATATGGATCGGAAGTGGTAAGCGGCGTCGTTTTTTGAGTATACGAGTGCCGCATATCAAGGGAATTAAAGCGATTGTCGCCCATCATAAAATACGAGCCGTCGGGAATATAGGCGGGCGTTCCGTCTTCTGCGTTTGCAGGAAAGAGCGGCATATTGCGCTGATCTAAAATCATGACATAAAAATTGAGTTTTTCTGCAAGCGTAAACGCATCGTTGAGCACTCCGTCGCGCGTCAATACCGCATTGTCCGCTTTTTGCGCAGAAAGCCCTGCAAGGCGTACGATGATTTTACCCGCAGTCAGTTTTATCATCAAATTGAGTTTGTAATTCGCTTCGGCGTACGGGTCTTCAAAAGAGGCGGGGATATTGCCAGTCCACGCGGTCATAAAGGCAAAAAAGTCGGCCGCCCCCTCTGGCTGAGTGAGTAATTTTTGCGTAACGTCAGCGATGTTATTGAATAAGTCGTATTCGGAAAGCGGAATAAGACTTTTTTTACTTGAAGAAGACTCTTTTGTCATCTTGTGCAGCCGTGAAAAACGCTCGACAAGCACTCTGCATTCGTCTTGTGCGTTAGGAATGGAAAAATTGCGTCTGAGTTCTTCAACTTCAAGCATCATATCGTAATGGGATTGCGAGAGCGGAATATATTGAATGCCGCTTTTTACGCGCGGCGGCACAGTGTTCAAGTTCCATGCGGCATATTTTGAGTCAAAATCGACGGGCTTAAAATCAGGACTTTCTTTGGTGCGCGCGTACAAAATTCCGTCCTGCATAACCAACTGTTCTCCACCCGTGCCGCAGATTCGTTTGACAAGAGGATCCGCTTTGGGCTGTCCGTGTTCATCCACGTTCAAATTGACGCTCGTAAAACTGAGCATATACGCAAGTTGAGATGCAACCGTCCGCACTTCGGATTTTCTGTCCATGCTGTAATGGGGATTTCGGAACACAACGACGTCCCCGCGCTTATAGGTTTTGAGAAGCGGAAGGCCGACAGCAGAGAGCGGAAAAGCGGGGCCGCTTGCAGTTTTAAAGACGACAACGCGGTCTTTGACTAAAAATGACGGCACCATGGATTCTGAAGGAATGACATAGAGTTGGACGATAAAAATCTGGATTAAAAGCACCATAAATACCGCCTGCAAAAGCGCGTCTATCCAGTCAGCAACTTCCCGCACGAAACGCAAAATCCCGCGCGGCGCTTTTTTTGCTTTTGTAATACCTTTCCATGCGGGAACGACGGCTTCTACTCTTTTTTCGTGCAAAAAATAAAGGACTATTTGACTGGTAACAAAGACTGCGCACCACAAGACGACTGAAACTGCGTCAAGCCATGCAGCAACCCCTCTTTCTCCTGCGCGGCGGAGGATAAACGCGGCAAGCAGCACGAACGGCAGATATTGCAGTGCTTTTTGCGCTGCGCCGTAAAAGGCAAACTCTTCGCGCACAATGAGTCTAAATGGAAGAAAGTAAGCGGAAAGCGCGGTAAACGCAAGCGCAAGGGGGAATGCAAATGCGGAGACGTCAGCAGCAAAATGTATATTCACGAGGGAAAAAAGCGCGGCAGATACGAACAGCGCCGCCGAAACGATACGAATCTTATTCATACGCGGGAATATAACAGATAATCCGGGGAATGAGAATGATTGTAATAATTTGCGGGCATTGGGCGGAAAAAACGGTATTTGACAGACACAACGGCGTTGCCGCCCGCGCGGGAATATCCACACTTCGTAGAGCGTGAATATTCTTGCAGATAAATGGAGTTTGGAGGCGCTGCCGCCGAAGAACTATATTTTCCGCCGACGTTTTTTATGAGGCTATCGGTGAAGAATGCGATTAAAAAAAACGTAACGGTACGTCGTCTAGTGCAAGTTTTGTTTACCGCAAAACCTGCAGCAACCAAAGCGCGCGGAACTGGTATGCGTTCCGCGCACAATAAAAAACTCAGTGCTGTTTGGGGGCTAATCTGCTATAAATCGGTGGTCGTTGAATGTTACTTTTATATTCGCTTCAGTACCGTTTTTGATATGTAAAGCGGCTGTGCCTTCTTCCAAATTTACGTCTTTGTCAAACTTTATCTTCCAATTAGGAGAAGAACTCGGTTTCGAAAGAAATTGTATTTTAATGCCCTTTTCTCCATCCGAAATAATTGAAGTGCTGGTTTTATCATATCTTACTAGAATAACCGGATAGAATATTCTGTCTGCAATAAACGTTAAAACTTGCCCATCACTTATTGCTAATTTGACATTACGTTTTTTCCCTTCTGCGTCTGTAATCTCAGCCGTTGCTTCCCAGTTTGCATTTTCTATGCTTAATTTTTCAAAAGTGGCAGTTATAGATACATCACTGGTTACTTTAAGAGTTGCTGTTTTAGCTTCCGGGTCTATGGCTAATTGATTGGGGGGGGGCGGGCCGGGGGGGGGGGGGGGCGGG
>CAUTOZ010000079.1:0-10148 GCA_963539635.1 uncultured Treponema sp. | reverse complement strand
TGCGAGTAAACGCTGGACGATGCCGATCAGAAATTGGGCATTAGCGGTAAATCAAGCAAGCTATACTATTTGACAAACGGGTTCCAATCTGCTAACATGACACATATCCATTTACACACTTTTCCTGACAGGCTCTGCGCCGCTGCAGTCCACCGTAATGCCTGCTGGAACGCCCTCCCCAAAACAAACGCTTTGACTATAAAAAATACTTTCGGATTAAAGGCGTACATGCGCGGTAACTATTTTGATGGAAAGTTATCCGAACCGCTGTGTGACGTGTCGGGCTGTTCAATGCCGACAGTCGAAAAGGATTTATTGTATCGATACTTTTACGCCGACACGCACAGCGGGTGTGCGCTTATTTGCGGGGGCGGATAGTTTTTATAATCGTTTGCGTTCGTATCATTTAAAACCTGTACAACAATTCCAATTTTCCCGCATCAACGCCGATAGGATAATTTGCGGTCAATACTTCAATTTTTGCATGCGGTTACTATCTTCCCGATGGATTGGTATTCATTTTAATTTCGAGTTAGCGCCAATTATTTCGTTTTACTGTTTGCGCCAAGGCTTCATTTCGGTAAGAAGTCAACAGAATTTTTCCCTTCAATTTTGCAATAAAGCAATCGCGGAATGCCGGAGCAATATTTATCACGCATTACAGTGTTTGTAGTCCGTCTGAGCTTTATCAGAGGTAAACAAGAGGCGATATTTGTGGACATAACATTTCGCAGTTGCCTCATACACCATTTTACAAAAGTTCTGCCGCTGGCAAAACTTGCAAAAACACTATCTGTACAGATTTTTTAGGAGAAACAATGAATCTACGGGCATTTGTTTCCAGTCATTACTCCTCCCCCATACGCTTTAAAGTTTAACTGTCAGCAAAGTTACAAAAATTACCAACGACACCATTCCCCATTAAAAAAGCGTCCGTTTGGAAAAATATTCCTACGCGGACGCTTGATAATGAGTATTGTTGCCGGGCTAAACGTTAATCAGCAGGTTTGTACAATTCTACCAGCCGCTGCAAGTGCTTAAAGCGATCCGTCGCAAACTTTTCGTTTCTGGCAAACAACAACTCGCCGCGCTCAGGGAATTTGCGCTTCAATGCGGAGTAGCGCGTTTCGTTATTCAAGAAGTCTTGATACGAACCGTCGCCCGCCCGTGAAGAGAGCGTAAACGGATTTTTACCCTGCGCTTTTAATTCAGGATTAAAGCTGAACAAATTCCAGTATCCAGACTTTACAGCCGACTTCAAAACGTCCTGACAATGATTCATGCCGCCGCGGATTCCATGCAGTTCGCACGGCGCGTAGCAAATGAGCAGAGAAGGTCCATTATAGGCTTCCGCTTCGGCAATCGCTTTTATCGTCTGTCCGGGATTGGCGCTCAGGGCAAGCTGCGCTGTGTAGACATAGCCATAGGTCATTGCAAGTTCTGCAAGCGATTTTTTCCCAATATCCTTTCCGGATGCCGCAAACTGACAGATTTCGCCGACGTTCGATGCTTTTGAAAGTTGGCCGCCGGTGTTCGAGTACATTTCCGTATCGAATACCATGACGTTGATGTCTTCGCCGGAGGCAAGAACGTGGTCAAGTCCGCCGTAGCCTATGTCATACGCCCAGCCGTCGCCGCCCATAATCCACACGGATTTCTTGCCGAGGAATTCTTTTTGGTCAAGAATATCTTTGGCTTCAGGCAGATTACATTTTTCTAAAGCTGTAATCAATTTTTCTGTCGGAACGATATTTTCGCGCGTATTGTTTTTTGTTTCCATAAAGCGTGTAATCGCTTCTTTTAATGCGTCGTCCGCTTTGCCGCTTGAGACAAGCGCTTCAAGTTTTGCAATCAACGCGTCGCGGATATGTTTTTGCCCCAAATGCATACCCAGTCCGTGTTCCGCATTGTCTTCAAACAAAGAATTCGACCATGCTGGCCCCTTCCCGCTCTCCTGATTGGCGGTATACGGACAACTTGCCGCAGGCCCGCCCCAAATGGAAGAACAACCGGTCGCGTTTGTGATGTACATTTGCTCGCCGAACAACTGCGTAACAAGACGCGCATACGCTGTTTCCGCACAACCCGCGCACGCGCCGGAGAATTCCAACAACGGTTTGTTGAACTGCGAACCTTTGGGCGTAAGGTCGTTGAAGCCCGCATCTTCTTTTTTGGTAACGTTCGCAACAAGGTAGTCAAAGACCGGCTGTTGGTCCATGCAGGATTCAAGCGGCTGCATTTCAAGCGCGTTGGTCGGACAAACCGTCAAACATTCGCCGCAGCCTGTGCAGTCAAGCGTCGAAATACTGATGGTAAATTTGTATTTTCCAGGCTTCGGACGCGTATCCGCCGCAACAAGATTTTCAGGCGCCGCTTTCATTTCGTTTTCATCCAAGAGGAACGGACGGATTGTCGCATGCGAACAGACAAACGAACACAGCGAACACTGAATGCACTTGCCCTGGTCGCAGCGGGGAACGCTTACTGCCGCTCCGCGCTTTTCAAACGCCGCCGTCCCGATTTCAAACTGTCCGTCCGCCATATCCTTAAACGCGCTGACCGGAAGGCTGTCGCCGTCCATCAAATTGATGGGTTCCATAAGATTTTTCACCAGCGAAACGACTTTTCCAGTTCCGTTTAATTCCGGTTTAGGAGCATCTGCTTCCGGATTCGCCCAACTTGCCGGAACCTGCACTTCGTGAATGTTGTTGCAGCCCTCGTCAATCGCTTTGCAGTTCATGTCAACGATGTCCTGTCCCTTTTTGGCGAACTTTTGCGTTACTTTTTCCTTCATGTAGCGGATGGCTTCTTCGGCAGGAAGAACGTTTGCCAACTGGAAAAATGCTGACTGCAATACAGTGCTGGTGCGTTTGCCTAGTCCAATGCGCTGCGCAATGGCAACCGCGTTTATCGTGTACAGTTTAATCTGATTATCTGCGATGTATTTTTTTGCCGCCGCAGGAAGATTTTTGTCGAGTTCTTCATCGCTCCACAGACAGTTGATAAGAAAACTGCCGCCTTTTTTGACGTCCTGCACCATCTTGTAGCCTTTGATGATGTATGACTGGTTATGGCACGCGACAAAATCCGCCTGCGTTATATAGTAGGAACTTTTAATCGGTTTGTCGCCGAAACGCAAATGCGAAATCGTAATACCGCCGGTCTTTTTTGAGTCGTACTGGAAATAGGCTTGAACGTACTTATCCGTGTGGTCGCCGATAATTTTGATAGAATCCTTGTTCGCGCCGACCGTACCGTCGCCGCCGATACCCCAGAATTTGCATTCAACTGTTCCCGCCGCCGCAGTAATCGGAGCGGGTTTTACTTCCGGCAGACTCAAATTAGTAACGTCATCGACAATGCCGATGGTAAAGTGCGGTTTGGGCGCATCTTTTTGCAGTTCGGTAAAAACCGCAAAAATGCTTGACGGCGGCGTATCTTTTGAAGCAAGTCCGTAGCGTCCGCCGGTAAGAATGAGGTCGTTCATGCCGGCTTCGCGGAGTGTTGCCGCAACGTCCATAAAAAGCGGTTCGCCGAGAGAGCCGGGCTCTTTCGTGCGGTCAAGGACGGCAAGTTTTTTGACTGTCTTTGGCAATGCTTCGAGAAAGGCTTTGCCGTACCACGGACGATAAAGCCGCACTTTTATCAATCCGACTTTTTCGCCCTTATTGAGCAGATAGTCGATAACTTCTTCCGCCGCATTACAGACTGAACCCATCGCAACGATAACGCGGTCAGCATCGGGCGCACCGTAATAATTGAATAAATCATAGTCAGTGCCGAGTTTGGCATTGATCTTCTGCATGTTTTTGCGCACGATTTCAGGCAGCGCATCGTAAACGGGATTGCACGCTTCACGGTGCTGGAAGAAAATGTCTCCATTTTCGTGCGAGCCGCGCATTGCAGGGTGCTCCGGATTGAGCGCGTGGGCGCGGAATTTTTTCAGCGCTTCCATGTCGTACATATCTTTTAAGTCGTTGTAATCCCACGCTTCGATTTTTTGCACCTCATGGGACGTTCTAAAACCATCAAAGAAATTGATGAACGGCACCAGCCCTTGAATTGCGCTTAAATGAGCGACAGGAGATAAATCCATGACTTCCTGCGGATTGCTTTCGGCAAGCATTGCAAAACCAGTCTGGCGGCATGCGTACACGTCGCTGTGGTCGCCGAAAATGCTCAAGGCCTGCGTTGCAACCGTCCGCGCGGAAACGTGGAACACTGCCGGAAGCTGCTCGGCAGCAATTTTATACATATTCGGAATCATTAAAAGCAGTCCCTGCGACGCCGTAAATGTGGTCGTCAGCGCACCTGCCGCAAGCGAGCCGTGAACGGTACCCGCCGCTCCTCCTTCGGATTGCATTTCTATAACATTTGTCGTTGTTCCGAAGATATTTTTCAATCCGTTTGCAGCCCATAAGTCTACAAAGTCCGCCATTGGGGAAGAGGGCGTAATCGGATAAATACCGGCAACCTCTGTAAAGGCATACGCGGCGTGCGCTGCCGCTTGGTTCCCGTCCATAGAAATCTTCTTTCTAGCCATAGATTCTCCTTCAAAAATATATTGCAGCAGAAATAAAGTGCGGTGCTGTGTGCTCCTTATTGAAACTGCACAAACAAATCATTAAATAAATGATACAAGCACAATTCGTTATTTGCAAGAAAATAGATAAAAAATATTGACTAAGCGGTGCAAATACCCTATTATCCCGCCCATTTTGCGGAATTAAAGTTAGCTATGGATAACTTTAGACTGTTAACAGGGCAGGAAAGGCAATTTTAAAGAGGAATGCTTAATTCGTAATTGCCGCCCCAGATGTTATTCCCCCTGCGTGTTTTGTGATTAGAACTCCGCAACCAGTTTTGCGTTAGTAAAAGCGGGGCGTACCGCAAAAAGCATAATCGATGTTAAACAGTGTTTGTGCAGTACGCGTAATTACGAATTACGCAGCCCTGATTCCCCAATTACTCTATGCTGTAACTGCCTGCCGCAGATTGATGCGCTTCCGGCGGATAGTGTTTGTGCGCCTGTGTGGAAAGGTATTTCGGGAGGAAAATCAGTCCTGTACCAAACAAAACGAGCGTTGTCGTCCATGCCGCAGCGATATTCATCGTTATTCCGCCGACGAGAAAACCAGAGGCTGCGCAGACCGCTGTAAAGACCGCATACGGCATTTGGGTCGCGACGTGTTCAAGGTGCGGGCAGCCGGCTCCTGTCGAGGACAAAATTGTTGTGTCAGAAATCGGGGATGCATGGTCGCCGAAGACCGCCCCTCCTATAACCGCCGCAATGCTGATAAACGCAGCGTTCGAGACGTGCGCAAGGTCAAAGCCATGGGCTTCGGCAAGCTGAACTGCAATCGGCATGACGAGCGGAATCATAATGCCGAAAGTTCCCCAACTTGTTCCCGTCGCAAATGCGATGAGCGCGGACAAAATAAAAACAATCACCGGAATCAATGCAAACGGAAAATGACCGTTTACAACCACAGTCGAAAGGAATTTACCCAGTCCCAGTCCCCCGTCTGCCGGAGAGGACTTGATAATGCCGCCGATTGTCCACGCCATCGAAAGAATGATGAGCGCGGGAACCATCTGCTTAATGCCGGTCTGGAGCGTTTCTCCTGCGCTTTTAATGTCCATGAGACGGCGGGCGATATAATACACGTATGTAACCGTTATCGTGATAATGATTGCATAAAAGAGCGCGACGGACGCATCCGTATCTTTAAATGCGTCGGAGAGTTTTATTGAGCGCACCGCCTGTGAAAGCGAAGCGATATTTTCGCCGTCAACTGCGGAAATCCACGTCGTCAGCGGAAAAAACACGAGTGCAGAGACGATAAGCACTAAAATCGGAAAGAGCATATCGACAGGACGAGCATTCGAGACAATATCTTCGTCTTTCCCGCTGGTCGCCTGACCGTATTTTTCTGCATTGAACAGCGTCCCGCTGTGCGCAAGTTCTTCCGACGCTTTCATCGGACCAAAATCCCGCTTGGTGATTGCAACCGCGAGGACTAAAAGCAGCGCAGTCAGTGCATAGAGATTGTACGGAATCGACGTGATAAAAAATTCGAATGGGGTAATGCCAAGATTCGTAAATCCTTCGGCATCTTTTACAATCGACATAACGGTAACGACCCAACTTGAAATCGGCGCGATAATGCACACGGGAGCCGCAGTTGAGTCCAAAATATAGGCGAGTTTTGCGCGCGACGTTTTCGTTTTATCGCTGATAGGACGCATGACCGTTCCGACCGTCAGCGAATTGAAGTAGTCGTCAATGAAAATGATGACGCCGAAAAAGAAAGTCATCAGCTGCGAGCCGGTATTTGTTTTGAGTTTTGCCGACGCCCACTTTCCGAAAGAACCGGCCGCTCCCGTCTTTTGCATCATGCCGACAAGTCCGCCTAACAGCGCGCAGAATAGAAAAATGCGGATATTCCAGCCGTCGGCAAGAGATGACGCAACGGCGTCCGTCAAGTGCATGAGGGCCGCTCCCGGATTTCCGCCCGCCGCAATGAGCGTTCCCGACAAAATGCCGAGAAAGAGCGAGACAATGACATCTTTGGTAATAAACGCCAAAACAATCGTTAAAATCGGCGGAATGATGCCCCAAATTCCAAATGTTTCCATAAATACGTACCTCAAAACGCCGCGGAAGTACCGAAGACTCGTCCGGACTACGGCAAAAATTTTGACAAAATTATATAAAAATACCCCCGCCGTTGCAAATAACGGAAAGTTATATGTGTGTAAGACCACAGGAAATGGTCGGGCGGCGGAGGACGGAGTTCGAGGGGGGCAGAGAACGTCCGTTTGAATGTTTCAACGGAGTTCGGCGGGCAGCGGAGAAAGAGGATTGAACGATGGGACGGAATTACCTCCCGCACCAGTTTTGTCTGAGGACAAAACGTTTGAGGCAAACTTAGACTCAGGCGGGAAACGTGTAAAATCCTTTTCATTCCATTTCCCCGCCCGCAAAACTTTAGTCGTTCCCGTCCGTAAGCACTCTGACAAACTTTTTCTTTCCGGCGCGGAGGATAAAATCGCCAGAAGAGTCTCTGTCGTTGAGCGTCAAAACAGCTTTTACGTCGGTAACGGCGGAGGAATTAACGTAAGCGCCCCCTTGCTGAATGAGGCGGCGTATGTCACTTTTAGAACCGCCGAGTTTCGCCGCAGCGAACAAGTCGATAACGCCGATACCATTTTCAATCATCGCGCGGGAAAGTTTTACCGTCGGCATTTGCGATTTATCGCCTTCTCCGCCGAACGCGGCTTTTGCGCCTGAAAGCGCTTTTTCCGCTTCAACCTTTCCATGAATGACGCACGTTACTTCGTAGGCAAGTCGTTCTTTTGCTTCGTTTATGTTCCTCGAACAAACCGCATCGATTTCGGCAAGCGGCAAAAATGTAAATAGTTTAAAAAAGCGCGGAACGTCTGAGTCGGCGCAGTTCCGCCAATACTGGAAAAACTCGTAGGGACTAGTCAGGTCAGGCGCAAGAAAAATCGCGCCCTTTTCCGTCTTACCCATTTTTTTTCCGTCGGCAGTCATAATAAGCGGGAATGTCAGACCATACGCTTCATGTTCGGCGTTAAGTTTCGCAGTTCCGCCGAGTTTCCGCCGAATCAAGTCCACGCCTGCCGTAATATTTCCCCACTGGTCGTCCCCGCCAATTTGCAGCACTGTTCCGTATTTTTGGTGCAGGTTTAAGTAGTCAAACGCTTGAAGGAGTTGGTAATTAAATTCGATAAAGGAAAGCCCTTTTTCAAGCCGCTGTTTGTACGCCTCGAACGTGAGCATTTTATTTACGCTGAAGCACGAGCCGATGTCGCGTAAAAAGTCGATGTAATTTAAGTCCGAAAGCCAATCTTTATTGTTGACTGGAATCGCGCTTTTGCCGTCGAAATGTAAAAAATCATCAAGCTGACGTGTAATGAAGTCAACATTTGCGTCGATTTGCTCATAAGAAATCATTTTGCGCATTTCGCTCTTACCGCTGGGGTCTCCGATACGCGCAGTTCCGCCTCCAATAAGGGCAATGCCGCGGTGCCCCGCCGCGCACAGATGTTTGAACGCAAAATACGGCACCATGTGTCCGATGTGCAGGCTTTTTCCAGTCGGGTCGCAGCCTTCGTAAAATGTTACTGCTCCTTCATCCATCTTTTTTGAAAGCGCGTCAATGTCCGTACACTGGGATAGAAAACCCCTGTCTTTTAGATTTTGCAATGCTTCATTCATAATTTTCTTCCTTATATATCATTTTCTTGGAAATACTTGACTGCGGTGCGGACAAGATTTTCCGTGCCTTTTTTCATGACCAGCGCTTTGCCGTTTTGAATGATGACGTTTACGTCCTCTACGCCGCACAAGGCGACTGGAATATCGGAATACACAAAACAATTTTTGCTTTCTATGCAGGCAGCGTTTTTTGTCCCTGCCGAATGCTTAGCAAACGAATCCCAACTTCCCACGTCGTCCCACAAAAAAGACGCAGAGACCATAAACGCATTCGCCGTTTTTTCTGCAAGCGCAACATCGACTGCAAAAGCGGGAGTTTTGTCGTATGCGGCATTCATTTCTTTCCAGTCGGAAAGCGCGTGTATGCCGTCGATTTTTTTTAATGACGGCGCCGGACTACAGGCAAGATGGGAAAACGCGTCTACGATTTGAGGCGTGCATTTTGCAAGTTCCGCAATAAAAAAGTCTGTCGTAAACGCAAACATTCCGCTGTTCCAATAGCAGTTTCCGTCGGCAAGATATTTTTTTGCAGTTTCGATATCAGGTTTTTCCGTAAAACGCATGATTTTAAACGTGCCGTCGGCCTCCGCGTACGCTTTTGTTTGGATATAGCCGTAACCGGTCGCAGGCGCCGTCGGCCGTATCCCGAACGTAACGAGATTTCCGCCGGACGCGGCTTTGAACGCCGTCTCCGCGTCTTTTACAAAGTTTTCCAAAGGTTCAATGATGTGGTCGCTTGTCAGCACGAGAACTGAATGATAAACAGCCGGTTCCAAAAGGCTGACCAGATGACAGCACAGCATAAGCGGCGGCGCCGTATGTTTAGGTGTCGGCTCTGCGATAATCAAAACGTCTTCGCAGATTTTTTTCGCTTCGTTTCCCCCGCGCGCGGCAGCAAGACTTGCGCATTGAGCGGCAACTTCATTTTCAAGACCCGCCCGCGTCGCAATAATTATTTTTCCGCTGATTTTAAGCGAAAGCGCGCGCAAAACAGCGCTTTGCAAAAACGAAAGCCCGCCATTTATTGATAAAAATTGCTTCGGAAAATCGGGACGGGAAGCAGGCCACAGCCTCTCTCCAAATCCGCCCGCAAGAATGACAATATCACTGAACACAAATGCTCCTGTTTTGCCCGCGCCGGACGCTCAAAAAAAATAAAATGCGGGGCGAAAAACCCCGTTTAACTCTGGTAAATCCATTCGATAACAACGCTCTCGAACGAGTATAGTATATAGAAAGAAAGTTTTTTCCGCAATTTAGACGGGAGAACAGAAAGACAGGAATGGGCAGATTGCAGCGGGAGTTGACAGGCGCGAATCGGACTCGCTTATTCACCTGATCTAAATCCTATTGAATATTACTTCGTGCAAATCTAATCCATCGCTGTCATTTTTGCCGCAAGAACTCTCGATTCGTTTCTTACTGTCAAGCCATACTGCGGGATTTTGCTGCATACCCCGTTATGCGCTTGCCGACACGTATTTTCCAAAATAAAAGTTTGACGGCTGTTTCTCTTCCCCTCTCCATCAGCCGCTTCAACAAGCAAATCATAAACAGGCGGTAAACCAAATTATATCTTTCAAGTTTGATTTCACCGCCTTTGCTGCATACACAATCCTCTAGTAAGTTTGCCTAAAGGCAAACTTGAGCGGGCGGATATTGGAATTAAATCTGTCAGACGTAGTTCCTCCCGCCCGCGTCATTGCAGAATCTCTCGCAAACAACTAAAATGCGCGTATGAGACCTGAACTTATTAAAAATATTTTGACTTTTGAGCCGGACGGACGGGCGGTTACGGTGTGCGGATGGGTGCGCACAAAGCGCGATTCCAAAAATCTTGTTTTCGTGCAGGTGAATGACGGAAGCTGCATGGCGTCCATTCAGTTGACATTTGACCGTTCAA
>CAUTOZ010000078.1:0-10340 GCA_963539635.1 uncultured Treponema sp. | reverse complement strand
TCTGCGAAGATATATTTCTTCATGCGCGGATCCCAACGCTTGACCTGATGACCGAAGTGTACACCAGATTCAAGCAAATTCTTCATGGTTACAACTGCCATGATGCGCTCCTTCACGTGAAAGGGATATAAATATCCATTTCAACCATACTCTATTTCTCGATACGCAAACGCGCACGGAAGATTTCGGAAAATTACAGGTAAATTTCCGGCAAAATTACTCCAAAATAGAGTAGCCTTGCTTTTTCAATATAGCATAAAGGGATTGTATGGGCAAGCCGGCGACACAGCTCTGAGAGCCGTCGATATTTTTTATAAAACACGACGCAAGTCCTTGAATACGGTACCCTCCTGCGGCTCCGTGCCATTCTCCGGTCTCCGCATACCAGCGGATTTCATCGTCGGTCATCAGCGCAAATGTTACCCGTGTTTTTACAATTTCCGAAAGCGTCGTCTTTCTGCGTCCGTCGTAAAGTACAAGCGCCGTTATCACCGTGTGCATTCCGCCCTGCAAGTCCCGTAGGTATCGCTCCGCCTGCTCTTGATTTTCGGGCTTTCCAAAAATCCTGCCGTTTTTGATTATCACAGTGTCCGCGCCCAACACCCACGGAATTTCCTGCTCCGGCGGCAGCGAGTTCAGCACTGCTGAAACTTTTTCCCGCGCAAGTAATTCCGGCACGTCTTCCGGCTCCAAGCCTGCCGACACTGTTTCGTCAATATTCGGCATTATCACCCGAAAAGGAATGCCGAGCATAGTCAATATTTCCTGCCGCCGCGGGGACGACGACGCTAAAATTATTGGTTCCATAAATTCCTCCCATAAAAACTGCTAAAACTCGTGATAGACAGCGGTTGCCTAATGAACAACAATTCGTAGTTTCTTTGTTTCCCGTATATTTTGGGCGCAGACGGTGCTCGTAACCGGCTTTTCAGGGCTTCGCCTTTCGGCTCCGTTGCTTCGCAATGCGCTTCGCACCCCCTTTCAATCCGGCGCAGGTCATATTTCCGTCGTATACGTGTATTCCGCAGTACTGGCGTGTAATCGCAGTGTTCACCAACTGTGCGCACGTCGCCCGCCTTGCAAACTTTCCGCTCGAAACGCTTTATTTTCAGCCGTTCTCCTTGCTTGACAATAAAATTTAATCTGTATAAAGTAGGGACAAAAGAGAGATTAGCTCATCTGGATAGAGCGTCAGCCTCCGGAGCTGAAGGCGGCGGGTTCGAATCCCGCATCTCTCAAAACAACTTTTAAAATCGCATAAAAAAAGCTGCCGTTTTAAGGCAGCCTTTTTTATTTTATTTGCCGCTCGACGAGTTCCCTGAATCGGAAGAGAATGTTTTAAGCATTTTCAACGCTTTGTTGCGCACTGGTGTAACGTAGTGATAATCCGCCGCAATCTGCGAAATTGAATTGATTATCATCTTTTTATTTTCTGTGCCGGCCGCAAGTTTCCCGTACGCTTCAAGAACTTCGTAAGCAAGAGAACTTGTCGGGTTCATAATTTGATTTCTGCGGTTTGCAAACGAAATTGCATCGACAACCGCGTCGTTATCGAGTCCTATGTCTCCAAGCGAACTTACTGCAGCCGCAACAACCATCGGTTCGTTGTCGGCAATCGTTACCTGCATGAGATAATTCTTCGCCTGTTCGGTCTTTACTTTGCCCAGTGCAAGGCACGCGCGGCGGCGGATGTCGGGGTAGTTGTTCATAACACGACCGTTTAACCGTGTTTGAGAAGCAATGCCTTCGCCCGCAAGATGATTAAGCGCACTCATAACTTCTTCGCTCGGATTGCCTTTTTTTACGGCTTCTTCAAGAAAGTTCATAGCGACCAATTTATTGTCGTATTCGTCAGATTCGACAAGACTGGTTATAACTACGCCGTCAATATCGTTGAGATATTCATCTTCTACTGATGTCTCCGACTTTGCCGATGATCCGGACTGCGCATATACGAATACAGTTGCAGTAACCGAAAAGCATAATCCAATAAAAGCGATTTTATTAAGTTTCATTTATTTCTCCTCCTTAGGAAAACCGGTGATAATTTGCTGAATTATAATATATCACTATTAAAAAATCTACAAAATATAACGGAGTTCTGTCGTTTTTCAGGTTTTCGGAATGGATACCATCCATTTTTGGTTTACCCGTACAAAATTGTAATAGACGATGTCGCGCTCGTCTTCCACTTGGACGGCTTTTACACTGTCGCGCGATATATACCGAATTTCGTTTACCGAACGTCCTTTTCTGGAGCGGACAAAAACAAGCCGGAAATAATCTTTCAGATTATTCAACTTCGGACGGTCAAGCGGTTTTTTAGGGTCAAGGGGAAGGCGGCGCGCCGCCTTTGCAAGGTTATTTGTGTTTGACCAATAGCTTACGGAATCCGGAGAAATATATTTTAACCATGACTCGTAATCGGATTTTTCCATTATCGTTGAAAGTTCCGTGATAATATGCAGAATTTCTTTTTTGTCCGACGAAAATTCTTCCCTTGAAACGATTACATCCGCTGTAGAGCGGGCGTATTCTTCATCGGATTCCTCGTAGGCAGGCGGTTTTTCAGGTACAGGAGGAGGTGGTGGCGGCGGCTCAGGTTCCGGAGCCGGCGCTTGTACCGGCTCTTTGACGAGCGGTTTTTCTTCTGTAGCGGCGGATTTTTCTTCTATTATTGTAACGGCGGTTTCATTTTGACTTTCAGGCGACGACGCGCACGAAACAAGCGCGAGTGCGGCAGACAAACTCAGTGCAAAAACATAAAAATACTTAATCATGGCGACCATAATACAATGCTTGTTTATTTTGGTCAAAGGGGGTAAAATATTCTCAATGACCAGAGCAGTGTTTGCGGGATCTTTTGATCCGCCGACGAACGGGCATATAAATATAATTCAAAGGGCCGCAGCGCTTTTTGATTTTGTCGATGTCGTTATCGCGGTTAATTCTGAAAAAAAGTACTTGTTCTCACGGGAAGAGCGGCAAAAAATGATAAAGGACTTGGTAGAGCCTTTGTCAAATGTGTGCGTGAATATCTACAGCGGTCTTGTCGTCGAATACGCAAAGCAAACCGGTGCAAAAGTTTTAATCCGCGGCATACGGGGCGATGCAGATTTTTCCTACGAATTTGAACTGTCCATGATGAATCGAATGCTTAATCCTGCCGTAGAAACGCTTTTTATTCCCGCCGAGCAAAAATATCTTCTATTAAAGTCCAGCACAATTAAAGAACTTGCCGCCTTAGGCGGAGATATTTCCGAAATGGTGCCGCTGGAAGTCGGTAAAGCGCTGTTAGCGAAATACGAAAACATCCGCCGTTCAATTTGACAAATAAGATTATTCTGTTATAATTTGTTGACAATTTGACGGGAACTGTTGTATTATCTCAACTAGTTTACTGATAAATCTAACTGAGCGAGGTCTATAAAATGGCAGTACCAAGGTCAAAAACATCCAAGGCCGTTACAAAAAGACGTCAGGCAATCAATATGCGTCTGGAAGCGCCGCAGCTTGCAAAGTGTGGCAACTGCGGAAATCCTGTGCAATCGCATCGCGTTTGTCCTAGTTGCGGTTTTTACCGCGGACGTCAGATAATAAAACCAGAAGTAAACGGCTAACACAATTAAGGAGATAAAAATGGACGAATTATTTGTCAAAATTCAAAAGCTTATCGCGGAAAAACTTGAAATCGATGAAAGCAAAATCACGTTGGATTCTTCTTTTCGCGGTGATTTAGGTGCAGACAGCCTTGACACGTACGAGCTTGTCTATGCCATCGAGGAAAATCTTGGAGTAAGTATTCCCGATGACAAAGCGAATGAATTTGAAACCGTGCGCGACGCCTATGATTTTATCAAGGCTGAGCAGGCAAAATAGTCTTGCCGTACAGAAACACAAGTCTTTACGGCTTGTGTTTTTTTGTTCAAAACCCGCCCGCCGAAAAAATGCTGACCATTGACCGCCCCCGAAAAAAACGGCTTCTTGTTTTTTGCCGACGATTAAACTTGAAATTCAAAAATCTAGAACTTTTGGAACTTGCCTTTCATCATCGGTCGTACTCCAATGAAAATATTCGACTCAAAAATATCAATAATGAACGCCTTGAGTTTTTAGGCGATTCTGTACTCGGATTGGTTGCGGCCGATTTTTTATACAACGATATGGGCGAAAATCCTGAAGGAGAATTGTCAAAGATAAAATCCGCCGTTGTGTCGGAAAAAGCGCTTGCGCCGGTCGGCTTAGAATTTGGTATTGACGAAATGCTGGTCATGGGGCACGGGGAAGAACTGACGGACGGCAAACACAAGCCCGCCATTCTTGCTGACTGCATGGAAGCAATAATCGGCGCGTATTATTTGGATTCGGGATTTACCGCCGCCCAAAAATACGTACTTTCTTTCTTAATTCCTGCTATACGCAAAGTGCAAAAAGACGGCGGCAAAGATTATAAAACGCTCCTGCAGGAATTATATCAAAAAAAATACAAACTCTGTCCCGTCTACAATACGGTTTCCGTTACCGGTCCCGACCACGATTTGACATTCAGCGTTACTGTATCGCTCGGCGCCGTTACATACGGTCCGGAAACGGGAAAATCGCGCAAAGAAGCCGAACAGAAAGCCGCCGGCAAAGCCTACAATTATTTAAAATCGGAATAGATTGTGCTACAATCGGGTGCATGAAAGAGAAGAGAGAAGTAAAAAAACGCTCTGCAAAGTACATTGACTTTATCATCACAGGAATTTTAGCCGTTCTTGCGGCTGGCGCAGCCGCGTCGGGATTTTTTAGCAAACTTGACTATCGATTTTATGATTTTTTGCTTGCCGTAAAACGTTCGCCTGCACAAGATAAACGTATTCTTCACGTCAATGTAGACAACGAATCGATTGCGGAAATCGGCGAATGGCCGTGGAGCCGCGACGTTATCGCCGACGCAATGATTCGGATGCGGGAACTAGGAGCGGAACGTGCCGTTTTCGATATCGAATACCTCTCCAAATCTCCAAAAGGCGTTCCTGCCGATGCAGATCTTACCATTGAACGCGTCCTTGAGCGGCAAAAAAACGAAATTACGGAGATTGTCGGGCAGCTTGCGGCGTCCGTGCAGAACGGTTTTATCAGACCTTACGAAATCGGCGCACAGTCCGAACAAATGCTGCATTCCTACATTTTACCGTCATTGGATGCAGCAAGGGACGAAATTACGTCCGGTTCCATGCAGGATAACGACGTTTATTTTGCAAAAGCGCTGCAATTTTTTGGAAACGCATGGCTTACAGTCAACACGCGCAATATCAGCATTCCCAAGCAAGAAGGGGATGACGAATATGCGGCGGCGCGGCTTCTGCTCGACAACGTGAGCGACAAAAATAATTTTATCGTCCGCGACAATACTTTTACCTCGATAAACCAATACGGCGGCGAACAGTCGGACTTTACGCTTGCCTTGCGCGTTCTAGTGGAGCGGGCGCAGGGAGTGGGCTTTACCAATGTCGTTATCGACTCCGATGGAACGCGGCGCAGAATTGAGCCGTTGTTCGAGCACGGCGGAAAATACGCGGCGCAGCTTGCATTTTCTCCGCTTTTAAATCTCCTTGATGTTCAAGCGATTATAAGGAAGAAACATTCTTTGACTCTGCATGGTGCGCTTTTTCCGGGCAAAACGGAGCGGGAAGACGTAACAATTCCGCTCGATGAACACGGACGTATGATGATTAACTGGGTGCATACCGAATTTGGAAAATCATTCCGGCATGAGTCGCTGCTTTTTTTGCGGCAGCTTGACTGGATGGAAAGCGATATTTTCCGCAGTCTTGAGAATATAAAAGCGCAAAATCTGCGCGCAAAAGACGGACGAGAATTGGCGTATGTTACGGATGCGGCGCGGCTTCTTTCCGAATATGCGGCACTTTTGACTGAAAAAGAGCGCCTGCTCAGTCAATGTACGGGCATAAATGCGGACGGTACAGTACGGGACGGCATTTCGCCTGAGGAATACCGCGCGTATTTTGACCGCCGCACTGCATATTTTGATACCGTAAACGCTTACGCTGCCGAAGATTATATGCAGTCAATCGTCTCTGCTGCCGAAGACCTCGGCATTCATAACGATGAGCGCGTCCGGCAATTTCTTGCATCATTGCAAGATGAATTTTCGTTTTTGGCGGATAATATTTCGACCTATCTCCTTTACACAGACGAAATGAAACAAGCCTACGGCGGCTCTTTTTGCATTTTAGGCAATACTGCTTCAAGCACGACCGACCAAGGCGCAACTCCTTTTACGCGCCTTTACCCGAATGTCGGGACGCACGCCAACGTGCTCAATACGCTGCTGCAAAAAGCCTTTATCACGCCAGTGTCATGGATTTACGGATTTTTAGCGGCGCTGCTCCTGATTGCGCTGCATTTTGCCCTTACGCGCTCCTTGTCCGCGCGGGTGCAGAATATCAGCGGGGCAGTTTTACCCGCAGTCATCTTTGCTGTCCCCATCGCATTGATGGTTACGGCGGATATTTACATTCCTTCGGTTGGAATTACTCTGTTCGTCGTTTTGAATTACATTGCCGGTATTGTGCTGCGCTACATTTCAGGCGAAAAGGAAAAACGCTACATTCGGCAAATTGCTTCAACATACGTTTCAAAAGACGTCGTAAAGCAACTTGAAGAAAATCCTGAACTTTTTACGCTCGGCGGAAGCAACAAGCACATAACCGCGCTTTTCAGCGACATAAAAAGTTTTTCATCGTTCAGCGAACTGGTTACGGCAGACCAGCTCATCACAATTTTGAATCAATATTTGGGTGCACTCAGCGATGTTATCATCGACCATCAAGGGACGATTGACAAATACATCGGCGACTCCATCGTTTCATTTTTCGGCGCGCCGCTTGACCTTGCCGACCATGCGTACAAGGCGTGCGCTGCTGCAATTCGCATGAAACAAGCGGAACTCGAATTTAACCGCATTCATATGCTTGCAAATGATATTCCGCAGGAAGTCTTTACGCGTATCGGGATTAACACCGGCGATATGGTTGTCGGCAATATGGGTACGCAAACCGGTAAAATCTCCAAAATGAATTATACAATGCTCGGAGACAACGTAAATCTTGCCAGCCGTCTTGAAGGAGTCAACAAAGTGTACGGCTCATGGATTTTGTGTTCCGAAGAAACCTTTAACGATGTTGAAAACGGCGCGTACAAGGGCGAAATTCTTTTTAAAAAACTCGATAAAGTGCGCGTCGTCGGTAAAAGCCGTCCTGTCCAGTTGTACAATGTTTTGGGATTTAAAAATGAAGTGCCGCCGCCCCTTGTAGAAGAAACGGAAATGTTCCATGAAGCGCTTGGCAAATACTTGAACAAAGAATTTTCCGCCGCAAAAAAACTTTTTATTAAAGCCAACGCACTCCTTCCCGACGACCAAGCCGCGCTCGTTTTTGCCGACCGCTGCAAGACTTATATGCGAAAATCAGTCCCCGACGAATGGGACGGCATTATGAATTTGACGTCGAAATAGATGGACGCGGAGGCAGCGGAGAAAGTGGGACGATAAAAACGGTATTTGAACGATATGGCGGAGTTTGACGTTCGTCCGCTTTTCCTCAAACTTTGCGCTTGCCCTTCCCACTCTTTCTTTTGCACTCCTCCTTTCTTCCGGCATGCAAATAATGTTTCTTTCATATTTGCAGCAGAAAAACGACGCTAAATCATACCCGCGAAAGCCGACATCTTCGAAAACTCCAGTTTTCAATCGCTTGCAGCAACGGCACCGCGTAACCGTACAACTTCACAAACAAACTTCCTCGCACATTTTAACTGCCTCCAAAACGTGAACCGTGCGGTATCTTCGGCATGTCTTTTAACCACAGTGTTCTACCCGCCCGCTAAAAATAAATCCCTCAACTTTGCTGTTTAAATTCCGATACTTGAAAAGAATATATAGGCATTCGGCAAGGGATTCTCGCTTCGACAGTCGCTTTTAAAGAAAAGCGTTTTGTAAGCCGTTCCGTTAAATCTCTTGTCCGAAAAATCGACGCGCGCTTTGGGTGCGGTTGTAAGAGGTATGTATGGCGGAAGAAATGAACGGTTACAAAGATGTTCTTATTGAAGAAAGAGACGTTCTGACGGAAATTATTGAGCGGCAGAATGAATTGCGGAAAGCCGTAAAAGACAAAGATTGGACAAAACTCATGGATATAATTTCTGCCGTAAACGCCGCAATGGATAAATTCAGTGCGCTTGACGAGCGGCGTGAACTTCTTTCGCGGAACGTGCAAAGCGGCGAATGTTTCGATTTATTGTGCGAAGTGCGCGGAAAACTCCTTAAATGCCGCGTAGAAAATAACGCGCTTAATCAATATGTGGGGACTGCAAGCCGCTTTGTGCGCGGAATTGTAAACGAAGCGTTGCCGCAGAGCAGGCCGCGTTTATATTCGCACAGAGGAAGAGTTGTGCAGGCGCAGCCGAAAAGCATTGTCGTCAACACGCTTTCATAAAACAGCATAAACACGGAGGTTAAATATGGGATCTACATTTTCAGGAATAGAACTCGGTAAGCGCAGTATCATGGCGCATACGGACGCTATTACGACTGCCGGACACAATATTTCTAATGCGGACACGGAAGGTTATTCCCGTCAACGGGTGCAGATAAAAGAATTTGACCCGCTTTATATGCCGCAGATTGAGCGTGCAGAGCGCCCGGGCATGATAGGGCAGGGCGTTGATGTTCAGAGTGTAAAGCGCGTGCGTGACGAGTTCTTAGACCAGCGGATTACTGCTTCTCAAAACGAAGAAAGTTATTGGGCGACGCGCAGCAAGTATTACACAATGATTGAAAGCATTTACAACGAGCCGGACGACGTTTCCATTCGTTCCAACATGGATAAATTCTGGCAGTCGTGGCAGGAACTTTCGGTTCATCCTGAAGAACAGGCGGCGCGGCAAGCCGTCGTTACGCGCGGCGATAATCTTACGGATTCTATAAAAACGAAGTGGGATTCCCTTATGGGAGTCGGAACGCTTTTAAACAGCGACATCGAAGCGACTGTAAAGCAGGTAAACGACTTTACACGTCAAATTGCAGCTTTAAACACGGAAATTATCCGCTCGGAAGCGATGGGCGACAATCCCAACGACTTGCTCGACCGGCGAGACCTGCTCGTCGATAAACTTTCAAAACTTATCAATATAACAAGCGACCGGCGCGACCCCGATGAATTTATGGTTCACCTTGACGGGCACATTTTGGTTCAAGGCGGAATTGCGCGGAGTTTCGACCTTGAAAGCGTCGTCGATAACAACGGCTATTCCAAACTTGTGTGGAAAGACACCGGAGACGACGCAGTTGTTTCAGGCGGAACGCTCGGTGCGCTTATCGAACTGCGCGATGTCGACATTCGCGGCGAAATCCAGTCGCTTAACACGATGACCATGAACTTTGCGGACCTTGTAAACGATGTTCATCGCAACGCTTACGGCGCAAACCACGTTACCGGACTGAACTTTTTTACGCAGCACCCGTTTGTTGAAAACGTAAACGGCAATTTTGACCGCGACGGAGACGGCGCATTCGACCACTCGTATGTTTTCCGGTTTACGGGAACGACGAAACTCGACGCACAGGCGCAAGTCGGGCTTGAAGGCGTTATGACGTTCAGTGCGGCAGGCGGCACGGTGGAAGTCGCTTATCATCCGACGGACACGGTAGAAACCGTCATCAACCGCATAAACGACAGCAACGGCGAAGTGAAAGCCTACCTTGACCGCAACGGAAGTCTTGTTTTGAAAGGAACGACCGCTTCCGCAATCGAAAATCCGGACTTTGTCATTCGCCATGTTGAAGATTCGGGATTTTTCTTAACCGGCTATTCCGGGATTTTACGTGCGTCCGGAGCCGACGGTGCCTACGATTTTGCCCGCGCGGACGCTGTTCAAGCCTTGAACGGAGCGCAGTTTGCAGTCGCTCCTGTTTTAAATCCGTCGGGGTATATCGCCGTCAATCAAGCGATACGGAACGACGTTATGAGCGTCGCCTCCGCCTTTATGGATAATGCGGGCAACGTGAATGCGGGCGACGGACGGGCGGCGGTGGAAATTGCTGCAATCCGCAATACGCCGGTGATGATTGGACACAAGCGGATGCTCGACGATTATTTTGCCGACACTGTAACGAACGTCGGATTAAAAGGCGAGCAGGCGGAAAACAATTTTTTAAGCCACAATGCGGCGATGGACGATTTGCGCTCTTTGCGCGATTCCATCAGCGGCGTCAACATCGACGAAGAACTTGCCGACATTTTGAAATTCCAGCACGGCTATAACGCCGCCGCGAA
>CAUTOZ010000077.1:0-10570 GCA_963539635.1 uncultured Treponema sp. | reverse complement strand
TCAATTCCTCCATAACGTTACTTTACTATACTTTTCTTTCGTGCTGAGACCCTGAAAGCGGCAGACGGCGGCAGACGGCGGCAGACGGCAGCAGACGGCAGCAGACGGCGGCGGACGGTGAAAACGGTATTTGACAGACAGAACGGAACTACTGCCCGCACGAGAATATCCACTCGCTGTAGCGAGTGGATATTCTTGCAGAGAAACGGAGTTCGGCGGGGAGTCAGTTTTCGCCCGCGCGAGGTATGAATATTCTCTCAGAGAAACAAGGGGGAGCGAGGCGGCTTTACAAAACTGAGGGATGGGTAATATGGAACACAACCGAAACAATATGGATAGAAAAAACGCGCGGGTTGGAAATATCTCCTGCACGTTCCACTTCGCCTTTTAAACTGCTGAAAATAGAAAATTGCTGCGAGATACGCAGTAAAGGGAATAGCAGCGAAGAGGAGCGCATACATTTTTAATGCAAAGCGCACCGGCAACACGGTAAGCAAAACAGTATCGATTCCCTCTTTCCCCAAAAGTTATGCAGTATGCTCTGCGCATGTGTACAGCACAATTCCTGCCTTCCAAAGTTCTGCGTCTTGTCCAGCATGGAAAAACGCCGATTCGTCCGCAAAAAATACGTAATGCCCGTGTTTTATAGATAGTTCTTCGATAAAGCGGACGGCAAAATCATTTTCGGTTCCCACGTTGTCGGCTCTTGCACAAAAGAATTCTGAAGGTACTGCAAAACCGATAACGCTTCGGGCATCTTTTATGCGGCGGGCCGTATGCGTCATCGCCTTTGTGAATGCCTCCGCTTTGTCGGCAGTAAGCAGCTCATCTGTACCGACGGACGGAATAATAATGACAAAACGCCCTGTTTCCTCAAGACGCTTTAGTGCCTCCCGCAGCTGTGCAAGCAATTCTTCATTATAAATGCCCGCCTCTGGCTCTGTGTCTGTCCACGCAAGAGAAAGCGCGGATATGTAAAAATCGTTCCGCCTGTCGAGCATATCAAGATTCAATACGGGGAGACTTTGCGTTGCAATCTTTTCCCCGTCAGAAAGTCTGACAAGCATATTTTTTTCGGCGGTAAAAAGAGGTTCAACTTTCATAGCATTTCTAATCAAACATTTTAAAATAAAAAAGACCTTTATCCGCTAAAGGTCTTTTACTCAAAGCAACGATCTACGCCGTAAGAATCTTAATGACTTCCGCTTTGTCCTGCGTATTAAGAATTTGCTGCCGCTTATCGGCGCTTTTGAAAAGCAAGCTCACTTCCGCAAGAAACTGCAAATGCGGTCCTGTTTTATTGACGGGAGAAAGAGTCATAATGAAGATCCTGCACGGTTCTTGATCTAATGAATCAAAATCAACGGGGTTGTCGGAAATACCTATGCAGGCGACCAAGTCGGAAACGGAGTCCGTTTTACCGTGCGGGATTGCTATTCCATGTTTCATGCCCGTAGACATTTTGCGCTCACGGTCAAGTACACAATCCTTTGCACTGGCTTTGTCCGTTACTTTTCCGGCTCTAACCAAGATATCCAGCATTTCGTCAATTATCGCTTCTTTTGTCGTCCCCTTTAAATGAAGACTTACCGTATCGGTTGTTAATACTGTTTTCAAGTCCATGAGAGTAGTTTATTTACTGTTTTCATTTATGTCAAGAAAAAAAATATTGTTATTTGTGCGGAGGGAAATGCCTCAAGTCGTTTTGAGCCGCAGCATATGCAGCATATTAGGGTCAAAAGGACTGCAATCGTCATGCAGAAATAAGCCTGTTCCCTGTCGGCGTTTGAAATCTCACCGAGGATTTGAGGCAGATGTATGCTGACTTGTAAAATCCTCCGCCGTTTCACACAAAGGGCGTTTTATGCTATTATCCGCCGTATTATGACAGAGGTACAGAAATTCCATTCGGATATACGCCGTTCGATAAAACACAACCGCACGGAAAAGAGCGGGCACTACAGCGTTCAAGAGGCGTGCGAGGATATCATTCACTTATTTTCGCATGAGTGCGAATATACAGTGCCGCCTTCTCTTGCCGCGTCCGTCGCCGAATATTGGAAAAAAGAATATATTGACGGCTCTGACGGCGCAAATATCGAGTGCGTACAGGACAATATCGGAAAACTTGGCGCAATGCTTGCATTTTTGGAAGGCTCCGAAGAAGATTCCGAATTGTTGACGCAAAAAGACTGGAGTACGCTTGCCGACTTAGTAAACTGCGAAGCGGAAGACATGGCGGTAGAAGTCCTGCAAACGTTGATGAATATTTTAATAAGCAAAAACGCCCTCGATTAAATGCCGAGTTTGTCGGACGGCAGGTATAAAGCCTGCGTGCAATGCCCGCGCAGGTGCAAGGCGGACAGAATAAGCGGGCGCACCGGATTTTGCAAAGAAACGCGGGACATCAAAATCGCGCTTGCCTGCCTTCACTTTGGCGAGGAACCGCTTGTTACCGTGCACGGCGGCAGCGGAACGATTTTTTTTACCGGCTGCACGCTTCGCTGCGCATTTTGTCAAAATTACCAAATTTCGCAGAACGGAATGGGGCGTACGGTTTCAAAAGACGAATTTACAAAAATCTGCCTCCGTCTGCAAAACGCCGGTGCCGAAAACATAAATCTTGTTACGGGAAGTCATATTATTCCTCTTTTGGCGGAATTTATTGACGCGGCGCAAAGTGCCGGCTGTTCGATTCCATTTTGCTGGAACAGTTCCGCGTACGAGCGCGCCGAAACGCTCGAACTTTTAAAACCGTTTGTAAAAATCTGGCTTCCCGACTTAAAAACGCTCAATCCCGCGCTTGCAAAAGAACTGTTTGCAGCGGAAGACTATCCTGCCGCTGCAACGGAGGCAATTCAATGGATGATACAGAATTTCCCGTTAAAAATGCACAGAGTTCCGGCGCCGCATTCTTACCGCGGCGGCGAAAATCGTCTTGTTCCAGTCGGAACGGTCAAAGAAAAAATGACTCAAGGGGTCATTGTGCGCCACTTATTTTTGCCCGGCAGATTTGAAGAGACAGCGGACACACTAGTTTGGCTCAAAGAAAATGCTGACTCTAAAGCGTGCATATCGCTGATGTCGCAGTATACGCCCGTCCCTTTTGCCGAAGATGAAAAGCGGCTGCAAAGACGCAAAAACGCGCTCCAAGCGATTGAAAACCGCCTTGTAAACCGCTCGGAAGACGAAGATTTACGCGATTTAATAGAAGCGTTCGATTTTGATGTGCTTTTTTATCAAGAACTTTCCGACGATACGAGTTGGCTGCCCGATTTTTCCCGTCCCCAGCCGTTTTCCAACAAATTGGCAGTCCCCGTCTGGCATTGGAAATTCGGATTTTCCGCTGATACAGCCGTTCCTCAATAGCCCTGCCGACAGGAACGCTCAAAACCGGTTTGTCTTTAATTAAGAGGCGAAAATCAAAACATAAGTTTGCATTCCGTGATATAATACCGCCATGAAAAGCACGAACACCGGTAAAAAAATGGGACGGACTAGCCCCGTAAAATCAACAGGAATAACGGTTCCGCTTGGAGCCTTATACACGGAAGAAAATGCAGTCATCGGAGAGTACACGGCGATTCCCGCATTTGCGGAATTTGCAAAAAAATCGGGACTGACAGTCATTCAACTTTTGCCTGTAAACGACACGGGGACGCATTCGTCGCCTTACAGCGGGCTTTCGGCATTCGCCCTGCACCCGATTTACATCGACATTCACGCGCTGCCGGAATTTGAGGCGGCATCAAAATCCGATAAAAAAATCGCCAAACTCTACGCGGACATGGCAAAACAATTCCCTTACGACAAAAACGGTCGCTACGATTATACGGGCATTCTGAATGCGAAGACGGAATTGCTGCAGCGGCTGTACAAAACGACGGACACGGCGGCAAATGCTGCGCCATCGGCTGAATTAGATGCGTGGATTGCAAAAAATCCGTGGATAGTCAATTACGCGGTGTACAAAAATCTTAAAGACAAATACGCGCAGGCCTCGTGGAAGGACTGGGAAGAAAAAGACCGCATCTTAAAAGACGGCGGAATACAAAAACGGTGGAATGCAAAAGCTGCAAAAAAGGCGCATTTATTTTATGCGTGGGCGCAAATGCGGGCGGCAGAACAGTTCAAGGCGGCGGCGGATGCCGTTCGTGCGCTCGGCATTACGCTCAAAGGCGATATGCCCATCCTCATGAACGAAGATTCGTGCGACGCGTGGGCATTGCCGGGCATTTTTAATCACAATCTGCGTGCAGGCTCCCCTGTTGACGGCGAAAATCCAACGGGACAAAATTGGGGCTTTCCCACATACGACTGGAACTATCTTAAAGAACACAAGTATGACTGGTGGATTGAGCGCTTAAAAAGCGCGGAACAATATTACGGCGCGTACCGGCTTGACCACATTTTGGGTTTTTTCCGCATTTGGGCAATTCCTGCGCGGGAAACAACAGCCGTTTTGGGGCATACCGTTCCGTATTCCGTCATTTCAAAGGAAGAATTGAATGCAAACGGTTTTGACGATGCAAGAATCCGCTGGCTTTCCGCGCCGCACGTACACACCGGCGCAATCGAAGATATAACATGGAAGCATGATGCCGCCTGCGCAATCTTGAGCGTATTCATGAACAGAATAAACAATGAAGAACTCTGGCTGTTCAAGCCGGAAATTGGCGGAGACAAAGATTTTTACGAGGCGGATTTAAGCGCGTTCTGCACGGAAGACGCGGCGCGCCGCATAAAAGACGTTTTATCGCAAAAATGGCGCGACAGAGCCTTACTGGAAATTGAGCCGGAAAAATTCGTTCCGGTTTGGACGTACTACGCTTCTACCGCATGGAATTCACTCAACTCAGGCGAGCAGGATACGCTTCGGCGCATTATCGAAAACTCAGAGCGCGCGCAAAACGAACTGTGGGAGCGGCAGTCCGATGAAATTCTTTCCGCTCTTACAAAATCCGTAAACATGGTTCCGTGCGGCGAAGACTTAGGCGCAAATCTTCCCTGCCTGCCGTCCGTCATGCACAATAACGGAATTCTTGCGCTCCGCGTTATGCGGTGGTGCAGACAATGGAACATTCAGCCGGATATGCCGTATACGCCGCTTGCTGAAATTACTCCGCTTTCCGTTGCAACGACTTCCGTTCACGATTCGCCGACGCTCCGTCAGTGGTGGGATGAAGACAAAGCAGCGTCAGCCCTGTTCGTGCGCTCCAACCCGCAGCATTTTGTAAACGATACGAATAATTGGGGCGAAATTGACGCCGCTGCCGCCTCTCCATTTACTCCGGAAATTGCAGAAAATTACCTTAAAACCGTTGCGCATTCGGCAAGCCTCTGGTGCGTTCACCCGCTGCAGGATTATCTTGCAATGGAGAAGAACTATTGGCTTTCCAATCCCGATAACGAGCGCGTCAACATTCCCGGCTCCGTCTCTGAATTCAACTGGACGTACCGAATGCCGGTTTCGATTACCGAACTTTCGGCAAATCAAACGCTGATTCAAAAAATCAAGAACATAGCAGAATTGCATGAAGGGAGAAAATGATGAATATTTCCTACAATGAATTTCACGTGTGTAAGAGTGTGCGCGATGCGTGCGGCTTTGACGGAAGGTTGTACGCTTCAAGCGGCAATGTCGTTATTGCGGACATGAAAAATATCCGCATTTTTGCAGAAAAGCTGAACGCGCTGTTCGATGAGCGCGGCGAGCACGAAAAGCGCATTTCCGCAGGCTCCCTGAACGCAATGGGACTAATCGATGAGATTTTCCACTACGTCTGTATGCTGTTCAGGCGCGATAAAGAAGCGACCGCATTTACGACAACTCTTGACGCGCTGGACGCTCAATTCGGAAAAGAAAAAGTCGATTCTTTGCTTCTTGATTTTTCAAATGAATTTCCGCCGGTCGAAGTCTATCAAGGAAAAATCACGGCGGAAGAATATCTTGCAAAGACCGCTCTTGACGCGGGGACAGGCAAAATGCGCACTAACCGCGAACAGACGCTTGAAGAATTGATTTTACTTCGCCTTGCAAACGAAAATCCTGCATTCAATCCTTTTGCAATTCTTTTTAACGATGTCAAACTTTCAAAAAACGCCGTATACGATGCGGCGTGGGCGGCAATTCAACTTGAATTCAAAAAACTGCCGAATTTCGGGCCGTTCAATCATGACCTCATCACGATGCTCCGCGAACCGGTCGTATTCAGTCCGAACAGCCTCAAAGGTCAGCTCGACTACATCAGACAATACTGGGAGTCCATGCTCGGCGAATTGCTCAAACGCCTTTTGACCGGATTCGACTCGCTCACCGAAGAAGAAAAGATGGGCTGGCATCCGACAAACGGCGGAGATGTGAACATGGAGCCGTACAATTACGATGGTTTGATGAAGGAGTACGAACGCTTCAGCCCTGACCGCGAATGGATGCCCTGCGTCATTTTGATGGCGAAAACGGTCCTTGTGTGGCTTGACCAGTTGACAAAAAAATACAAACGCCCGATTACGAGGCTCGACCAAATTCCAGACGAAGAATTGGACGCGCTGCGCGATGAAGGCTTTACAGGGCTTTGGCTCATCGGGCTTTGGACGCGCTCTAACGCTTCTAAAAGAATCAAGCAGCTTTGCGGGAATCCGGAAGCCGCCGCCTCCGCATATTCGCTCTACGATTACAATATTGCAGGAAATATCGGCGGCTGGGATGCCCTTGCCAATTTGCGCACACGGCTCTGGCAGCGCGGCATTCGGCTTGCATCCGACATGGTGCCAAATCACACGGGAATGGATTCCGAGTGGGTGGTGAACCGCCCCGACCTCTTTGTGCAGCGGCGAGACGCTCCGTCTTCTTCCTACAGTTTTAACGGCGAAAATCTTTCGTGGGTTCCGAATGTCGGCGTTTGGCTTGAAGACCACTATTACAGTCATTCCGATTGTTCCGTTGTGTTTAAGCGGGTGGATTTTAGAACCGGAGATACGCGCTACATCTATCACGGAAACGACGGCACGGGAATGCCGTGGAACGATACGGCGCAGATTGACTTTTTGAATCCGGAGGCGCGGGAAGCTGTCATGCAGGACATTTTGCACGTTGCCCGCAACTTCCCGATAATTCGATTTGACGCCGCTATGGTTCTTGCGAAAAAATCGATTCGCCGCCTGTGGTACCCGCGTCCGGGCAGCGGCGGAGACATTTATTCCCGCGCGGAATCGGCGCTTTCCGATCAGGAGTTTGAGGCAAAAATTCCTGCGGAATTCTGGCGCGAAGTCGTTGACCGCGTTGCGCGTGAAGTGCCGGACACGCTCCTGCTTGCCGAAGCGTTCTGGATGATGGAAGGATATTTTGTCCGCACGCTCGGGATGCACCGCGTTTACAATTCCGCCTTCATGAATATGCTCAAAAAAGAGGAAAACCAAAAATATCGCGATTCCGTTAAGAATACGATAAAATTCGACCCGCAAATCCTGAAACGCTACGTGAACTTTATGAACAATCCAGACGAGGACACGGCGGTTGCGCAGTTCGGCAAGGGAGACAAATATTTCGGTGTCTGTACCTTGATGATTACGATGCCGGGACTTCCGATGTTCGGACACGGGCAAATTGAAGGTTTTACTGAAAAATACGGCATGGAATTCACTAAAGCCTACCGCGACGAATCGCCTGACCAAGATTTAATCAATCGTCATTGGCACGATATTTTCCCGCTCATGAAAAAGCGTTATATCTTTGCAAATGTCGATAACTTTTTGTTCTACGATGTATGGGATAACGGCGGCGTAAACGAAAATATTTTTGCGTATTCCAACAGCGCAGGAAGCGAGCGAGCCGTTGTCTTCTATAATAATAAGTACGACCGCGCTCAAGGTTGGATTAAACAGTCGTGCGAATATGCGGTAAAAACCGGCGAAGGCATCGAAATGCGCTCAAAAACGCTTTCCGAAGGGCTGGGACTTTCTGCCGAAGACGACAAATTTATGATTTTCCGCGAACAGCGGACGGGCTTGTGGTATATCAGACGCAGCCGAGAGATTTGCGAACGCGGAATGTTCGTCGCCCTCAACGGCTTTGACTATCAAGTTCTGATGGACATTCATGAAGTTGCGGATATGCCGGACGGCCGCTACCGTACGCTTTGCGATACCTTGCAAGGACGCGGCTGTTACGACCTTGAAGTTGAATGGCAGGAAATCTGCTACCGCGATTTGTACCAAGCGTTTTCTGAATTTGCCGCAGCGTTTGCTCCGTCCGTTCATAAGCTGTTTAATCCTGCTGACGGCAAGATTCTTTCCGAAGCGGAAATCAAAGCGGGCATTCAAACGCTGCTTACCGATTCTGAAAAAGCTGCGGTGCGCTTTTACTTAACGGCGAACGGATTTGCGGGAAGCATCTGCGATATGCCGAAAGAAAGCGAGCAGTTTAAGCAGCTTGCAAAGACTTTCGAACTTTTAGGAAAAGTCCGCGCGGCGAAAATGCCGAAAAAAGCGGCGGATTCAATGAGTGCGCTCAAAAAAGCAAAGACTGCGGAGGAATTCCTTGCCATTGCCGCCGCAAATGACCCGAATTTACTTGAACGGCTTGCGTGTTTTGCAATGGTTAAAGATTATGCGGCAACAGAGCTTGCCGAACGCTGGGCGTTGCCGCGCAAATTTGCAGAATATTTCCAAAATGCAGGACTTATCACAGGAGATTTACGCGGCGATTTGACGAAACTCTTTACGCTTGCTAAACCTGCTCAAAGTGCGCTTACAGAAAAAGATAAGAAAAAATCGGCATTTACGCTCGTAAGTCCACTTACGCAGGGAGAAAAAGCGTGTATGCTTTCCGGCGCAAACAGCTTTAACGGCGTAACATGGTTCAACAAGGAAACGACGGACTTGAGCGTAACCTACGCTTTTGCAGTCATGGCGCTGCTGGCGGACAGCAAACATGAAGAAGAAATGCTTAAACTTTATGCCGATGTGCTTGCTGCAAAAAACAAAGCGGAATACAAATGTGAAGACTTTGTAAAACCGTTCCTGCCTGCTGAAAAAACAGTCAAAAAGACTGCGGCAAAAACGAGCGGGTCGGCAGAGAAGCCAGCGGCAAAAGCCAAAAAATCAAGCGCAGAAGACGGTAAAGCCGTAAAACCCGCAAAGAAAACGACTAAATAATTTTAGGCGAACTTAAAAAACAACCCGTCCGGCGATGAAAATTGTCCGAGGCGGGTTTTATTTTTCGTCAAATTGCAAGTAAGAGAGGAAAAACGCAGTTCACAAAACAAGTGAATTGATTTGTGAAAATTACATTGGAAAATATAAACGAATCTTTAGGATTGCTAGATTCCATTCGTTATATTTGCAAATATAACGGTTTTGATTCGAACTTTGATGTTATCGAAGACTTCAAAAATCCCAACTTGCCCGAAGGCGGGCGGGCAAAAAATAACAAAACTGTTCATAAACTTCAGTTTCTGAACAGTTTTCCGTGAAATACGATGTTCAAAATCGTGCTATTTGCGCGATTTTGAACTCGTCAACCTGCTTGATAACTTCGTTGTCAAGCAGGTCCCATATTCGGCGTAAAGCGCAGCAGCGACCACAAGCCAGGCGTCTGGATTCAATATTACACACATTTTTTGAATGGGCCGACGGTCTTTCTCGGTGAGTTTTACGTCGATAAAAGCGAACAAGGCTCCGGCATTTTGCGCACAGTTTATCAGCGTCTTGAAACGGACTGGAAAAACGCTGATTTTACGAAATCCGTCCTCAATGTCGATTTGAAAAACACCGCCGGCATTCTGTTTTGGATAAAAATGGGTTTTAAAACCAGCGACTTTGCATTCAACATGGACGCCGGCCAAAAAGGGCAGGCGCCTCACCTGTATTCCTCTCACCCATTACAAACCGCCCATTAGGCTCAGATATAACCATGCTGACGGATATGGCGACAGTTTCTCTTGTGTACGAATCTTGTATCGGTGTCCTCGATATCTCTAACCGTTACCAATATGAGCCGCTGTTTTTCCAGATGCTGCCGTCTTATGAATGCTCCGGTAATCCCTGCGGAAGTTACAGAACCAGCCTCCCAGCTTCGGCGCCTGCTGCACCCTCACATATATTACGCTCACGTGCAATTACAATGATAACTTTGGGAGGCGTTCGCGGGCTGCACTAAATTAGGAAAGGACGGTATAACTGTAAACCGGAGGCTGTTTTATTTTTATCGGCCGACAGGCAACGCGGCGGGAGGCGGGGGTGCGATGGATATGCCCTAAAGCGAAAGTTCCGCTGCGAGCGTACATCCCGCCTGCGCCGGATTGCAGCGGAAAAGGCTGTAAGCCGTTGGAGCGGAAAGCCGATTACGAGTTCAACGGCGGACGGTAAAAACATAATTTGAAAGATTTAACAGCGTTGCCGTCCGCTCCAAGTTTTCGTTACGCAAACGTGCGTGAAATGGAGTTTGGAAATGGTGTGGCAATACGAAGAAGTCGAGGAGGGGATTCAGGAGATGGCTATGAAAACGTTTTTAGAACCGTTATCATAAAAGCGCAGACCTAAAAACCCGAAAAATAAAAGAAGTGGAAGC
>CAUTOZ010000076.1:0-10573 GCA_963539635.1 uncultured Treponema sp. | reverse complement strand
CAGCAGGCTTACCGCCGCGTGTTTGGCGATAATTTGACGTAATTTTGTTCTGCGCTATGAAGGTGCGCTTTCCGGCGGCGTTTTTTTAGTGGGCGGAGAAAAATCTATTTGAAAGACACGACGGAGTTTCAGGGCGGTAAAAAAGGCATTTGCAAGACTTAACTGTGTTGCTGCCCGCTCGAGAATATCCACACTCCTACAGGACTGGCGATATTCTCGCAGATAAATAGAGATTGGGGCGCATCCGTCGGAATTTTTTTTGAGGAGGGGACAGCGTTTTTTTATGGGCGACGAAGATGAGTCCCGTCATTTTGAAAAATGTTGTTGGAGTCCCGGTTTTTTGTTATCTTACGGCACACTATGAGTACGGAATTCAGTTTTAACTCCGACATGGCGAATACGACCGCGTTATTAGAAGAGTTTTTTGAAGCTTTTCCTTCTTATCCGCCGAAAGACAGAGCGCGTATCAAAAATGCGTGGGATTTTTTATGTTTGAAATGCGGGACTAAAAAATGCGTCTCTGGGCAGCCGTATTATCTGCATCCGTTACGGACGGCGTTTATTCTTGCAAAAAACGCGCTTGATTCCGAGTGCATTTGCGCAGGGCTTTTGCACGGCATTTACAGTCATGCTGTAAGCGAAGAGGAAGTACGCGAAAAATTTGGCGAAGCGGTTGCAAAAATCGTGCGCGACAATTCTCGGATTATGCACCTTCCGATAAACACAAAAACCTTGCAGCAGGCGGACGCAATCCGCAAAATGCTTTTTGCAATGGTGGACGACGTGCGAGTCATTTTTGTAAAACTTGCCGACCGGCTCGACAGAATCCGTAACATCAAAATGCTGGCACCAGAGGAGCAGACGGCTCTTGCGCAGGAAGTTATCGATATTTGGGCGCCGCTTGCCGACCGGCTCGGTATGTCGGCGGAAAAAAATGAATTTGAAGATTTAAGCCTTAAATACACGAATCCCGACGCGTTCCAACAAATCAAAGCGGTTGTTTCGCAAAAAAAAGACGAACGTGCGGCAACGCTTGAAAAAGCAACGCAGGCGATTCTTGCAGAAGCGGAAAAAGCGGGAATTAAAATCTCGATAAAAAGCCGCGCAAAACATTTTTATTCCATCTATCAGAAAATGCGCAAGCGCAATAAAGAGGCGGGAGAATTGTTTGACCTGCTTGCCCTGCGCGCAATCTGCCGCACAAATGCAGAATGCTACACGCTCATTGGCATCGTTCACGGTTTGTGGAAGCCGCTTGACGGGCGTTTTAAGGATTACATCGCAATGCCGAAGTCCAACGGCTACCAGTCGCTCCACACGACGGTCATGTGCGGGGATAAACCGCTTGAAATTCAAATACGGACGCAAAAAATGCACGACGTTGCCGAACACGGTATTGCCGCGCACTGGCTGTACAAAAAGGGACTGACGCGCGACCTTGTGGATGTCAATAATCTTTCGATTTTTAATCAACTGCGGGAATTGCGAAACAAGGACATTACCGATGACCATTTTTTTCAAGAGTTCAAAAATGACTTGCTCGGCGACAAAATTGTCGTATTCACGCCGAATGGGGACGTAAAGCAGCTTCCTGTCAATGCGACGGCGATTGACTTTGCGTACGCGGTGCACTCTGCTGTCGGCGAAAAAATCGTGGGCGCAAAGGCGGACGGAAAAATCATTCCGATTACGCAGCCGCTTGCAAACACGCAAATTATCGAAATCCTTACGAATCCTCAGGCGCACCCGACCGAATCTCAGCTTAAATATGCGCGAACCTCAAAAGCGCGTCAAAAAATTCATGCGTGGCTTACGAATAACGACCCGAATTTTTCAGATAAAGCTTCGGCAGAAAAAACAGCGACTGCAAAAGCGCGGGAAGATAAGCCCGTGCCTCGTCTCGTACGAGATGAAAAGCGTGCGCACAAAAAAGGAAAAGGTGCATCGGAGCCTTCTGTATCGCAGACCGGCAAAGTAAAAATTTTGAATACAACGAATTTTCTGATGACTTTCGCTAAATGCTGTGCGCCCAAATTTAAAGACCCGATAGTCGGCTACGTTTCTCGCGGACGCGGCGTCATCATTCACCGTGCGGACTGCCGCATATTCCAAAAAATCCCCGATATCGAACACCGCAGCATTCCTGCCGAGTGGGAAAACGAGGAGAAGCGGTGAGCGGTTATTATGCAGGTTGCAGATAGAACGGTGCGCCGCTCACCCACGTTTTGCCGGATTGCAAAACGTGCAGGAAAACGGAGGCAGGGGAACGGCAGCCGCAGAACTGACGCGTGCCTTGCCTGCGGCGTAACAAATGAGGAGACGTGCAGCGGGAAGACTTTATAATACTTTCTGCTGTCGGCGCAGCGTTCACTCGCGGGTGATAAGAGATACTCTGCCGGCAGCAAGACCCCAGTTGTCGTAGGCGTAGTTTTCTATCGCGCGCGCGGCATCTTCAAAGGATTTGCCTTCCGTTTGTTTGACGTAGCGGCACAAGTCGGGAATTGCCGCCATGACTGACGCGCGGCCGGCAATCTGCACAAAGTATGCGGCTGTACGGGAAAGCGGCTGCTGCATTAAGTACGCCATAAACTCGTTTTTCATTAAAAATTCATCGTTTGTGTCGTAGCTAAGCGAGGGCTGCGACGCCCAATACCCCTGCATAAAGGCGAGCGACTGCTCGTCAATCGTGTAATAGACTGCGGAAACCGCATTCCTAAAGTCTTCATTGATAAAAAAGACCGAATGCCAGCTTTCGTGCGCCAAAAATGAGCGGCGAAGCCAGCGCTGCGACTCCTGTGCAATCGAAATAACCGCGCCTTCTCCCGCTTTAAACGTGCTGCCGTCGGGAATGATGACGGCATTTTCAGTCAAAATATCGCGGAAAAGTCTTTCCTTTTCGTTTAAGGGGAAATGCAGCCGTGCCGCCTCCGTAAAAAATCGAGCGAGGGAAGATGCGCTGTAGTCGTGCGCGTTGTAACTGTGCTTGCCTTCCAGTTCCTCGTCGCGCAGAAGGCGTCCGCGAAATCCCGCCTTTTCAGTAAAAAACGAAAGGCGCAAAAAAAAGTCCGACTGCACCGCATAATTGCGAAAATCAAAAAATAAAACGTGCGGAAATCTGTCCCATTCATACAATTCGTAGTCCGCGCACCGCCAATTATCGCGCCGCCCGCTCAAAATCAATTCAAGGTCGGTTCGCAGCGGCAAAAGCGTCCGCACTCCGTCGCGCGTAATAAGTTTCTTTTCATTCATCTTCATAATGACCGAACCGACAAGTTCTGAATTCGATTCAAGCGAAAAATAATTGAACGGCGACTTAAGGAGCGCTGACTGGAGCGTCGTTTTTACAGCGGACGGCGTTTGCAAAATCGAAAAAACTTCGCCCCCTGCATTGACGCGGACTGTAATCGGAGTCTTTTCATAGCCTTCTATCGGCGGTACAAACAAAAGTTCAATCTGCGGCATTACTGAATATTTTGAATTCCTCGAAGAGAAAACTGAAACGCAGCCTGAAAAATCGACGGAGGTCGGATGCGCGCTGAAATTCCCGCCGGTTGCGGCAAGTCCGTAAAAAGGAACGGCAGCCGTTAAGTCAAAACCAACGCGCGCCTCTCCCGCATTGACTGCATAAACGCGGACGGGCATTGCTGCTGAGATAAAAAAACCTTTAGGCAGACTGTGGAGAGGCAAATCTTTTTCAACTGCAAGCGAAAGGTCGATGAGCGTTTCGCCTGTCCCGTTTTTGATAAAATTACGCAAGTCCGTCCCTGCTGACACGGATTTTTGTACAGTCCCGCGAAATTTGCCGTTTTTATCAAAATCTTCGGGGAAGATAAAACCGTAATACAGCGGCTGAACAGCGGCGGCAGCGTTTTCGTAGCGTTTGCGCTCTGCGTTTTGAATGCCGAGTCTGACCGTCAACGCTGCCGGCGATTCTGAATATATTTTTTCTAAAGCGGCGCGCTGTTTTTCGGTAAACGCAAAAAATACGTATTTTCCTTCCGAAATGGATTGGAAGCGGGCGGGAACGTTTAATGCAGTCATTTGTCCGTAACTTTCGGTAAATCCGCCGCAGTAAAAGGCTGCATTCACTGATGAAAACAGAGTGCGGGCGCATAAAAGACAGGCGGCAGACAAAAAGAACGCGGCGGCGGCAAAAATGAAGAGCCGTTTTTTGGAAAAGGCGATTTTCATGGGCGGATACTACACCGTTTACCCTGAAATGACTATAATTTTTTTATGACACCAGCAATTATCTTTCACCAAACGCAGGAATTTTTGCTGCATTCCGAGCAAAACCGCATTGTCTCCGCCTTAAATGCGCACTGTCCCGCTTTTTACCCCGTGTATCCGCTGTGGTGTTTTTTGACCGGCACGGACGTGCACATGCTTTCTAGTAAAGAATTAAAACAGCTTCTCGCACGTGTCGGAATTAAATCCCCAAAAGTTGACGGAAAAAACCTCGTTTTTCCAGTCGGCATAAGACTGACCAGCGGCATACATATAGAGGAAAAAATCATTTTTGCTGTCCGTGCGCGGCAAAAAGGCGGGCTGGAAGAGATAAAAAATGAAAACGCTGTTCGGGAAGCAGCCGACAGAGTTTTTCCACTCCCGTGCCGTATTTTCCGTATCGCGGAAATAGAGACGGACGGTACGCAGTTCGACGCGTTTAACGCCGTGTGGGTAAAAGCCGGCGGAGAACGGCAGGCGGGTAAAAAAACTATTTGAAAGACATAATAGAGTTGCCGACTGCCCGAACATATCCTTAATCGTTTGATTGTGGATATGCTTGCTGAACAGCGTTCGGCGGTAGAGAAAGGAGTCCGAATGCTTGAACGGAGTTTGCGCCTGCCCTAGATTTTGCTTTGCAAAACTTGCAGTTAAATCTCGTCTTCCCCGTCCGACACACTCCGTCTTACTGTACGTTTTTGTCGTTAGGCAAAACGCGGGAGTGCAGCGCACCGGTAAATTTATAAACCACGCATTAACCGCACCCCTCCGCACTCCGCCGCCCGCTAAACTCTATTTTCCTGCGGGCTGGAACACAGTTATGTCTTTCAAATACCGTTTTCATTGCCCGCGCCCCATTTTGACGGGATACTGTCCCCCAGTATGCAGGGACGCTCTTTTCCTTTGGTATCCAGCTTCGTTCCCACTTCTACAAATTTGTATGGCGTACACGCAGAGTTCCTGTAGTTATGCGCATTGGGCTTCCCCTGCGATATGCACCTCACCTATAAATAAGTGTCCGCCGTTGTATTCGAGCCGGGCAGTCAATTGATGTCCGGTAATTCTATTTTGTCTCCTTAATCTTCAATCGACTTTTAAAATCTTATCTTGTTGTAAGCAGGGCCTTTCCAGTCATATAGCATGAGTTTTTGCTGCGTGCTACTATGGCTGCACAGAAAAAAAAAGGAGATTTTTATGAATATTGAAACAAAATGCCTGCACTCAGGATATGAGCCGAAGAACGGGGAGCCGTGTGCACTGCCGATTGTGCAGAGTACGACGTATAAGTTCGATTCGTGCGAACATTTGGCGGGACTTTTTGACAAGCCGACGGAATTTTTATATTCCCGTTTTGCCAATCCTACGTGCGACGCGGTGGAAAAAAAGATTGCCGCGCTTGAAGGCGGCGTTGGTTGTATGCTTACGTCGAGCGGGCAGGCGGCGACGCTGCTTTCGATTTTGAATGTCTGTAATGCAGGCGACAGTTTTATTGCAAGTTCGTCTATTTACGGCGGCTCAGTAAATCTTTTTGGCGTTACGCTCAAGAAATTTGGAATTGAGTGCATTTGGGTCGACGTTGACGCAACTTACGAAGAATTAGCCGCGGCGTTCAAGCCGAATACCAAATGCGTCTTCGGCGAAACGCTGGCGAACCCTGCGCTTTCGGTTTTCAATTTTGAAGTTTGGTCAAAAGCCGCGCACGACCATCACGTGCCGCTGATCATCGACAATACCTTTGCAACGCCGATTTTATGCCGTCCCTTTGAGTGGGGCGCAGACATCGTCGTGCATTCGACAACAAAATACATGGACGGACACGCATTGCAAGGCGGTGGGGCGATTGTGGACAGCGGGAATTTCGACTGGACGTGCGCGCATGAATCGGCCGGCGCATTTTCGGACTTTGTAGAGCCGGACGAAACTTATCACGGCTTGAATTATGTAAAAGACTTCGGCAAGGCGGCGTATATAGTCAAAGCGCGGACGCAGTTGATGCGCGACTTCGGCTGTTATCCGGCGGCGCACAGCGCGTTCCTGCTTAACGTAGGACTTGAAACGCTCCACGTGCGGATGCCGCAATACTGTAAAAATGCGCTTGCTGTTGCCGAACACTTTGCGCACAGCCCAAAAATCGCCCGCGTATTCTATCCGGGACTTGAAGCAGATCCGTACCGCGGGCGCGCAAAAAAATATCTCCCAGCAGGGACGAGCGGCGTTATTTCTGTCAGCATAAAGGGCGGCAGAGATGCTGCAATCCGTTTTATGAGTGCGCTGAAACTTGCAACGCTCGAAGTGCACGTCGCTGACATCCGCACCTGCGTTCTGCACCCCGCAAGTACGACTCACCGTCAGCTTACCGACGAACAACTTGCCGCTGCCGGAATAGACGGAGGACTTGTGAGATTTAGCTGCGGTCTGGAAAATATAGACGACATTATCGCAGATGTTGACAGAGCGTTAGCGGCGGTATGATAGCAAGGGAGTTGACGGCAGGACGGAGATAACTGGACACAACGGAGTTCCGGCACACCGTTCCTCTGCCCATAAAAATGCTGCCGGAAAATATGACTTTTTCCAGCGGTACTCCAGAATTTCGTTATATCAAGTTTATTCTTACTCCTTCAAGGAAGGAGGATAAACTTGTGCAGGAGGGAATTCTGTGTTGTCTTTCAAATATTATTTTTACCGCCCGCCGTTCTCCGTCCCATTTCTGCGAGCATGGCGCAGTCTTGGGCAATGGTGCAGCCCGCGGTGGTAAGATAGTTGCCGGTTATGGCAGCATTGGCGCCGCTTTGGAAGGCAGAGCGGCCGTTGTGGGGTAAGAGACGGCGGCCGCCGGCAAGACGGATATCTTTTTCAGGATTGATAAATCTGAACATTGCAACGGCGCGGAGGATTTCTGCTTCTTTCAGCGGGGGACGGTCTTGGAACGGCGTACCGTCGATTGCAGTCAAAATATTAATAGGAATGGAGACAACGTCCAAGTCGGCAAGCGTAAGCGCCATGTCGATTCGGTCGTGCCATGTTTCGCCCATGCCTAAAATGCCGCCTGAGCACACCTCAAGCCCCGCCTTTTGCGCGGCGCGTATTGTTCGCAGTTTGTCAGCAAACGTATGACTGGTACAAATTGACGGGAAAAACCGCTCCGACGATTCAAGATTGCAGTGATAGTTTAAAACTCCGGTGCTGCGCAATTTTACAAGTTGCTCGAAAGTCAAAAGTCCCATCGACGCGCAGAGTTTTATTGCGTGCTTTTGCCGAATTTTTCGGCAGGCCTCCAATGCCTGTTCAAAGTCTATTCCGACGAGAGCGCGGCCGGAGGTTACAATCGAAAAGCGGTTCGCGCCTTCTCGTTCGTTTAAGGCCGCTTCCGCAGTAATCGCTTCTACGGAAAGGAAGCCGTGTACAGTGCAGCCGGTGAGACTTGAGACGCTTTGCGTGCAAAAGCGGCAGTTTTCGCTGCACGCACCGCTTTTTCCGTTGACAATCGTACATAAATCAACTGAAGCGCCGCATAATTCCTGTCGAATATAATCCGCCCCTGCGCACAATTCCGCTTCGTCCCCGGTGATAAGAAAGTCGAGGTTGTCGCATTTTGAAAGCCGCTTGCCGTTTACGATGTCTTTTGCCGTTTGCCGGATATTCATGCCGGCATACTAGGGAATTGCAATAAAAGTGTCAACTTTAATAAACAGTGCGGTTTACAATCTGGGTTCCTGACGCACGAATAATGCAGTATGGAACGATGAGAAATCAAACTGCCGTGGACGAAAGCCCTATTATACATTTTACGTCCTGCATTCCTGTCTGCGCTCTGCAGGAAGTCAGAATTGACTGCGTTCTTTCAAAAGTGTTGGAACCGAATTTTTTTGCAGGGCGGCACTCTGTTGCAGCATTCATTTGCAGGCTGCATTTAGGGATGTAAAAGTCGGGCGGTTATTACTTTTCTTAAAAAGGATTTACGGGGGCCGCCCTCCCAAGATTATCCACGTTCTTTGAGAAGTGTGAATGATCCTGCAAAAAACAAACTTTGCCGTCAAGGAAGACTCAAAACAAGCGACTGCAAACGTTGTATTTGGAAACGTTTACGATTTTTGCAGTCCGCCCGCCAGAGATTTTTCCTGTCGACAAAACGCAGGTGAGCGGCGCACCGTTAAATCTGTAAAGTACGTAATAACCGCTCACCGCCGAACTTCATTTTCCTGTGAGAATATCCACAATTGTATGATTGCAGATATTCTCGTGCAGGCGGGAACACCGTTCTGTTTTCCCAATACCTTCCTTTGCCGCCCGCCATTCCCCATTATTCAATTCCCTCTGCCCGGTATCTTCGCTATACTTCCACCCATGACAGAGACCGAACTTTGCAATTTCATTCTCAAAAGACTCTTTGCGCTTCAAGACGAAAAGTACCGCGCTTTTAATTCATCGTTAATTCCCAATATTGACGCCGGCACAATGATAGGCGTCCGCGTGCCGGCTCTTCGAACGCTTGCGAAGGAACTTTTTACGGCAATCGAGTATCGAAAGTATTTCCGATTCCTGCCCCATCAGTATTTTGAAGAAAATATGCTCCACGCCTTTATGATTTGCTTCATCAAAGATTTTGACGAGTGCGCCGCCGCTGCGGAAGATTTTTTGCCGTACATTGACAACTGGGCTGTCTGCGACACGTTTTCGCCGCAGGTTTTCAAAAAGCAGCCGGAAAAACTCTTGCCGCATATTGAGCAGTGGCTCAACTCCGAAAAACCGTACACAGTGCGTTTTGCAATCGGAATGCTGATGCAGCACTTTTTGGGCGAACATTTTGCGCCCGAATACCTTAAAAAAGTTGCTGCCGTCTCATCGTCCGAATATTACGTCAACATGATGCGCGCGTGGTATTTTGCGACTGCGCTCGCCAAGCAATACGAGCGCACCGTCATTTATATAGAAGAAAATCGACTGGACGACTGGACTCACAACATGACGATTAGAAAAGCGAACGAAAGTCGACGTATAAGCGCGGAGACAAAACGCTATCTTTCCACATTCCGCAAAAAAACGACTGCAAAAAATGAAACGCATTAATTTTTTCAAGGGAAAACGACGGGCGGATTCTCTGCCTCTTCAATTGACGGAAATTGTCTTCTGCAGGAGTAAGCTATGCCGCTTCCCTGCGGCAATACTCCTCATTTCTTCGTATAAAGCATTCATTTTCGCCTTTAAGGTTTTAAGCCCATTTATTATTCCTTTCTCTGCTTGTTTCTGATTTGCGGCTGCCTTTCAAACGTCATTACAATTTCTCCGGCGCATTTGCTAAACATCGCTGCAACAAAATACGAGGCGTAACAATTATTTGACCGATTATAATCAATAAGGTATAAGGCTTTATCATATAAATGACAGCGCTTATTATCTATTCAACATTGAATCAACGTGTTCGAAAACTTCCGTGCAGGAACAGGGCGAATGAAGGTCTATATGAATACATATCAAAATTATCAGGACGAAAATGCGGCGGTCATTGATCGATGGATTGCGGAAGGCTGGGAATGGGGAAAGCCGGTTGACCATCAAACGTATCTGCGGGCAAAAACGGGACAGTGGTCAGTGCTGTTGACGCCGACAAAACCGGTGCCGCGCAAATGGTTCGGTGAGTTAACGGGGAAAAAACTGTTAGGACTTGCGTCGGGAGGCGGTCAGCAAATGCCGATTTTTATGGCAGCAGGGGCTGAATGCACCGTACTTGATTATTCAGACAAGCAGCTTGAATCGGAGCGCAGCGTTGCCGAGCGCGAAAACTATCGAATCAACATTGTCCGCGCGGATATGTCAAAACCGCTTCCGTTCGCTGATGCCGCTTTCGATATTATTTTTCATCCGGTGAGCAACTGCTATATCGAAAAAGTCGAGCCGGTGTTCAAGGAGTGTTTTCGCGTACTTAAAAAAGGCGGCGCTTTGTTGTGCGGACTGGACATCGGCATAAATTATATCGTTGACCCAAAAGAGGAGCGGATTATCAACACGCTTCCGTTTAATCCGCTCCTTTACGAAGCGCACCGCAAACAACTTGAAGACACAGACGGCGGCTGGCAATTTTCGCACTCGCTGACTGAACAGATTGGCGGGCAGCTGCGCGCAGGTTTTACGCTCACTGACATTTACGAAGACACGAACGGAGAAGGCCGCTTGCATGAACTGCACATTCCGTCGTTTATTGCAACACGTGCGGTAAAACAATAAACAGGGAAGGTTTGACGGTAAAAACGAGATTTTAAAGTGACACTGTGAAAATCATTCTGTAAATATCCCCATGAAAACGGCTGTTTTAGGCATGAAAAACGCCGTTTTTGTGGCGTTTTTT
>CAUTOZ010000075.1:0-10642 GCA_963539635.1 uncultured Treponema sp. | reverse complement strand
CACATTGACGTATACGCGCTGGCAAAAAAGTTCGAGCTTCCGCGCGACACAATAATCGGCATATTCGTGCAGGGGGTTGCCGACGGTGTTTTTACGCTTGACTGGATTTATCATTGCCCTGTGTGCGGAGGAGCCGCGCATGAAACGCTTTCACTTCATCAAGCGAAAGCGGAAAATTATTGTCCCGCCTGTAAGCGGGACTTTTCCAATGCGCTCGATGACAATGTTGAAGTATTTTTTTCGATTCATCCGTCTGTAAAGCCGCTGGACGAAAGTCTAAAAGCTGAATATTCAAAAAATATCATGGACGACGTGATGAGCGGCAGGTATCTTTCGTGGAAAAAGCCGAATGCGGTGCGCGGAATCGATTTGATTCAAAATAATGTGTACCGCGAATTGATGGGCGGCGAAACGCTGATTTCCGACCAGTCGCTTAAAATCATGAAAGTTACGATTATGTTCACTGACATTAAAGGTTCCACGCAAATGTACACGGATTTAGGCGACGCGAAGGCATTTGCACTGGTACGCGAGCATTTCCGCATTCTTTTCGACACGATAAAGGAATTCGGCGGAGTGCCGGTTAAGACAATAGGGGATGCGGTTATGGGCGCGTTCGTCAACCCGAAGGACGCAGTAGACGCGGCGCTTGAAGCGCAAAAGCGGCTGATTAAACACTATGAAGTCAAACCTGAGCAGGAACGGATTGAAGTAAAAATCGGCGTCCATACGGGACCGGCACTCATCGTTACGCTTAACAACAAACTCGATTATTTCGGTTCAACGATAAATATGGCAGCGCGTATCCAAGCCGCCGCCCGTCCGAATGAAGTTGTCATTTCGGAAGAATTATACAACGACAAAGAAATTCAACGCTCCATTCTTGCCGTAACCAAGACCGTCCGACGGCAGCACACGGCGTTTAAAGGGCTCGACGGGGAATATAACGTCTATCATATTCCGGTGCCGACGGGTGCAGAACAGGAAAGCGCAGGCGACGGAGAACCTGATATTTGAAAAACGCAAACCGCTGCCCGTCCGTACGAGTTTTGCGGATGGGGAGAACTTTATTTGGAAGATTTAACATAGTTTCCCATCCGCACGAGATTTTGCCTGACGGCAAAACTCGCGGTAAGAGGAGTTTTTGTTGTGCGTCTCCTTCGTATACCGCGTGTTAAATAATCTGCCGCCGGAAAACACAACTTCATAACGCGGAACAAAACTCCGCATTCCTAATTCCCCATTAAACCCGAAATTTCCCCGCTTCGGCGGAAAGTGAAGCGCTCCTGTCGGTATTTTTATCGATGAGCGCACTTACGTCTCTTACAGAATCGGTGCTGCGCTCGCCGGAGAGCGCCATTTCATTCATTTTGTTAGCGATACTATCAGACATTGCGCTTAAACGTGCCATTTCGTCGGAAACGAGTGCGCTGCCGGTCAACATTTGGTGCGAACTGTCTTTGACGTTCCGCGTCATGCCGTCAATTTTCCCATCGCTTTCACAATTCTTTCGCTGCCGGCATTCTGTGCTCTCATGCTGTCCATAATCATGTGCTCCTGCTCTTTTGTGTTTTCGACAAGCGCAAAAATGCTATCAAATTGATTTGCGGCGGCGAGGGCGGAATCATTGACGCGTTTAATTTTGTCTTTCAATTCCCGCAGGATTTGCGTAATGTGCTTACCGTGCGAATCCGCTTCCTCCGCCAATTTACGAATTTCATCAGCGGCGACGGCAAAACCTTTCCCGCTTTCTCCTGCATGGGCAGGCGGCTTCGATAGCAGCGTTCATCGCAAGCAAGTTCGTTTGTTCGGCAATATTTTGAATAATCGCTCTTGTTTCGAAGGAAGGATTTCAGAACTTTCGTCCACCGACTTGCTCAACGCCGCCGTCTCCGCGATGACCGTTTTACCTTTGTCGGCCTGCACGTTCAATTGTTCAAGCGACTTCAAATTGCTTTCGATGACAGTATTTGCATTCCTAATATTGGAAACCATGACTTCCACCGCTTCCGCCTCCGTTTCAATGTTTGCGTCAAGAATTTCAATCGTGTTTTTCATTACTTGCAGCGACGAACCGACAGCAAGAATGCTGGCCGCGTAATTCATAATCTGCTTTTTGACGCCTTCGATATTCCCGCCGATAGCCTCAATCGCCTTTGCAGCGGCTTTTCTTTTGACGCTGCAGATTCATCCGCCCCCAAACTTCGCTCACCGAAAACGCGGTAAGCAAACGGCGAGATTTCTTTTGAGGGAAGATGACGCGCCTGCCATAGAAGTCTCGTCCTGCCGCCCGTCAGCACATATTGAGTCTCTTTGGACAGTCATCCTATCTATTTTCTGTTTGGAGTTTTTGTTTGCAGTATTCTTCTATTGTAATACGCTCGCTGCCAGAAGGCGTTTTGAAGACGGTAAGAGACTTTTGCAGGCACGCGCCGTTTTTTGCGACATAAAGTTCAATGACGGGGTGAAGGTCGTTAAAATCTTTTGCTGAAAGCGTGTCGATGAATGCGGCAAAATCTTCCTGCATATAGTAATCGGTAAAATTAAAGCGCATAGATGGAAGCAGCATTCCGCTTTTGCCTCTGCGCTCTTTGTCGTCGTCAGGCGTCTGCCAATACACTATCGCCGTTTTAATGTAAATTCTGCCGTCGTCCGGAAGTCGTTTGCGAAATCCTGTTATGTTTACAAGACGCGCATAGCCGGATACGGGTTCGGTGAGCGCGTATGCAGTCGTCCGTTTGTAAATGCTGTCGGGAAAGTCCTTGAAAGTCCTTTCGTCGAATACGGCGTTCTTTGCGAATTCTTCAAGATTCAACGCGATATAGCGTCCCTTAAACGCGTCGTACGGGTCGCGCGCCGTGCAGCGGAACGAGATTATCCGGTTTTCTTTTTCCGCGTACCGCTTTACGCGCGCCGTATACGTCAACACGGACGTTAAAATTCCCGCTTGGAAAACTGCCGCCGCAGTGAGAATGATGAGTGCCGTTTTATTTTTTTGAATTTTCAGCATTTTTCTCCCGCCTTAAAATCAATATGTTGAATATAAAAATGAATACACCGCACGCGATAAACGCGATGCCTTTCCACAAAAGTCCCGTGTCCTCGAAAAAAAAGCGCGAGATGATGACGAACGCGAAATAAATTGCCGCCGCATTCGCGCCGAAGACAAAGCCGCTTTTGTACGAGCGGTAGATATAGTAGAGCGAAAAAACTGCGATGCAGATAAAAACGATGATTTTTTCAGCCGCATCCGGATCGGAGACGAAATTATCCAGCAGAGAGGAAAGACAGAATTCTACGCCGAATATGTTGAGAAAAGTCAGTACGGCGGAAAAGAAGCCGTTTAAGATGATGACGGGATTAAACGCCTTTTTTGCGGTAATGCGTTTAACGGAGACGGCAATGGCTGCCGCCGCGTACAAAACCGCAACAAGCGCGGTGATTGCGATATACAGTTTTCGCGGCTCCCCAAGTACTCCTTTTTCGAATCTGGCAACTGTTCCGGGGTTAAAGGTCGCAATAAAAAGCAAAAAGGCAGTTCCGACAATTCCCGCTGCCGCAAAACCGTTTTTGTCTTCTCTGCCGCCGTTTTTTTCGCCCTTGCTCCGCGTGCAGCCGTAGAGATAAAATGCGGAAAAAAGAATTGCAAAATACCCGAACAGATAGCCGGCTCCCATCAAAAAGCAGGGGAATGTCAAAATGAGCGCGGCGATGACAAAGGGCGTCCACACATATTTTTGCGCCGTGCGAATCCGCCATAATCCGAAAATTCCCGCGGCAAGCATAAGACAAAGGAGAATGCCCATTTCCAGTCCATTGTCGGCAGTGGACGGAAACGCTGCGGCAAAAAGATAAAGCGCTGCCATTCCCAGCGGAACGAGCGCAAAAAGCGCGCGCGGTTGTTTTAAGCCGCCGTTTTTCGCTTCTTTTATTGAATCGATAAGCGGAAGGGCGATTGCAGATACCGTCAACACGAATGCAAGAGATAAGTCTGCAATCATATTGAACTTCCCGAATCCCAGTCCGCTTCTCATATATTTCCAGCCGACTTCGCTCCACAGTTCGTTGGGAGCGGCGCAGTACGTGTACGGGAACGCAAGAATGACGCCGAGAACGGCGATGCCGGCAAGGCCTGCATATTTGAGAATGCCGTCGCGTTTTTTGCTTCCCCAATAGGCGACGAGCGCCGCAGAAGATGCGTAGCAGACAATCCACAGTCCGGGAAGCCGTTTTTCAAGCGCGGCTCCGAGCATGGCGGCATAGACTGCAACGAGCGCGTATTTTCCGCCGCGTTTTTTTAGTCCGAACGGCACAAGCGTCCCGAACAGCGGAAAGAACAGCAGAGTGTTTGCGTGTGTGATGTTCGCCGTAACCGTATACGCGATTGTCAGCGCAAGAGAAAGAAAAAACGCCGTATTCGCCGCGAAGGCATAGGCGATAAGAATCGATGAAAGCGCCCAAACGGAGAAAAACGCGGCCGGATTTGAGGGAAGTTTTAGCGTTTGCGCCGCGTACGCGACAATTCCGCCGAACAAAAGCGCATACAGGAGCGCAAAACTTTCGCGCGCCTGCGTTTTTAAGTTTTCGCCGTACCGTATAAGTAAGAAAAATGCCGCCGCGATAAGCAGGGCAAGTGCGCCTGAATCAAGGGCAAGTTTAACTTCGCGCGCAATGCGGAACCAGTTGTACGCCGCAAGCGAAATAACTCCTCCCGCAACCAAAACTGCGGCAATAATGCTTACCAGCAGCGGAACGCGCTTTGCATTTGAAATCCGCCTGCGCTCCGCCGCTGCGCACTCTTTTTGCCGCTCATCTTCGCGTCGGTTTTCATAGTACGCGCGCAGCGCTTCTGCCGTTTCGTTTGAAATAAGCCCGCTTGCAGAGAGCGTTTCTAACTCGGAGATAATCCAGTCAATATGGAACACCGTCGTATCAAACATAGCGAAAGTATACTGAACGAGAGGAAGTTGTAAAAGGATAATGCTCATTGAAATTGGTAATGGTTGGGCGGAAAAAAGGCATAACGGAGTTCCCTCTCGCTCGAGTTTGAGAGCGGCGGCGCTGGAAATCTGCCGTTTTTCCGACAGCGTTTTTTTTATGGGCGGCGGGATAGTTGTATTTTCCGATAACAGACTATTTAACACGCGGTAAACCGAGAAGACGCACAGACAAAATTTCTTTTCCCGCACGTTTTTGCCCTCCTGCAAAAACGTGGGTGAGCGGCGTACCGTTTAACTCTATAAACTCCGTAACAACCGCTCACTGCAAGCCGCATAAATCGCTGACAAACTTCGGAAACGGGCGTTAAACTTCACTCTTACAGCACTTCTCGCCAATCCAGCGTATGACGTCGAGGGCGGCAGTGTCGTCTCCGTCTTCGTTAAAAAGTTCGTGGCGGAGGGCAGGATACAGTTTTAAAGCGGCGTTCGTCATGCCGTTTTTGCAGTAGATGCGCAAAAGTTTTTGTACGCTTTTTCCATAGCCTGCGACAGGATCTTCCGCTCCGGCAATAATAAAAACGGGAAGCGTTTTCGGAATGCGCCGCAGTGCTTCCGCTTGGTGAATACGCAAAAGACCGTCCGTCAAATCGCGGTAAAACGAAAGCGTCGGGACTCCTCCGCACCATGCGTCGTGTAAGTACAAGTCGATATTTTGACGGCTCCGGCTGAGCCAGTCGATTTTTGTTGCTGCCTCAGGGATTTTTTTATTGTAACCGACGAAAGCAAGATTCCGTATGAACTTTGAGCGGTAATTTCTTCCTTTTAAAAGAAGTGCAAGATTCGTTATGAGGGCAAAAATTCTGACGGCAAAGGGACGGGGGCCTGCAGAACCAGAAAGAACGCAGCCGGAAATTTCATCGCCCCAGCGCTCGATACAGTTTTGCGCGGCAAACGATCCGAACGAGTGCCCGAGTAAAATCAGGCTCTTATCGGGGAAATCCGCTTTGAGTTTTGCACAAACTTCGCGCAGGTCTTCAGTAATGAGCGTAAAACCGTCTGAATCGGCAAGTTTTCCAAACATTCCGCGTCCCTCTTTTTCCGCAGTCTGTGCAGTCCGTCCGTGTCCGCGGTGGTCATGCGCCGAAAAAACAAAACCGTTTTCCGCAAAAATGGAGCCGAGCCTGTCATATCGGAGAGAATGCTCCATCATTCCGTGAGAAAACTGCACCAGTCCTTTTATTTTTATCCCGTCGTCAGGAATCCACCGCGTTACGGAAATCTTTGTCCCGTCTTTCATCGTCTGAAAAAAATGCGCTGACTGCATAAACGCTCCACATAAAAAATGAAATCTGTTAAATTCACACAAAACATGAATACGAAAACCATTATAACGGAAAAAATGACGTACGGCGGAAATTGCATTGCAAAAATCGACGGAAAAACGGTTTTTGTTCCATTCGCGCTGCCGGAAGAAGAACTGGAAGTTGAAATTACGGACTCTCGACGCGGCTATGACAATGCAAAAATAATCTCCGTCAAAAATCCTTCTCCGCATCGAATATCCGCTCCCTGTCCGCATTACGGCGTGTGCGGCGGCTGCAATATGCAGCATATCGAGGCGGACTTTCAGCGGGAACTGCGGAAAGGAATTTTAAAAGAATGTTTTGAGCGAAACGGAATGACGCCGCCTGAAATCGCCGTCATTCACGGAAAAGATTTTTTTTACCGCTGCCGCTTTCGGTTTTCGGACGGAGGACTGGAAGCGCGCTCTTCAAATACGGTTGTCCCGATTCAAACGTGCATGGTCGCAGAAGAGTGCATAAACGACTGGCTTTCTTCCGTGCCGTTTGAAAAACGCCCGCGCGGAAAGTGCCGCGTTTTTGGGAGCGAAAAAATGCTTCCTTCTCTGGACGGGAAAAACATTATTGTCGCACCGGAAGAAGTAAAACTTCAAAATGCGCAAAAGATGTCAAAAGGAGCGCATAAAAATCTCAAACAGACGAAAAAACGGTATGAAGGCATGCTCCCTTCTGCGGAACACACGGCGAAGGTCTGCATACGGGACAAAAAAATCGAATTCGATGTGCGCGGATTTTTCCAGTCAAACCTTGAAATGCTTGAAAAAACAGCGGACGTACTGTGTGAATGTTTTTCTGGAAAAAGCGCGCTTGATATGTATGCCGGCGCAGGAACTTTTTCGGTATTTCTTGCCGACATTTTTGAAAATCTGACGCTCGTTGAGCACAATCGGGACGCTGCGGTCTTTGCGGCAAAAAATCTTGCCGGAAAAAACGCGCGCATTTACGGAATAAGCGGTGCAGAGTGGGCGGAGAAAAACGCTGCGCTTCGTTTTGATGCCGCTGTCATCGACCCGCCGAGAAGCGGTATGGAAAAAGAGACGCTTTTATACTTTTGCCGCGCATCTCTCCCCGACCTCCGCTGTCTTTCCTGCGACCCTTCGACGCACGCGCGGGATGCTGCCGCCCTCATCAAAGCGGGCTACCGGCTTAAAAAACTTTTTTTGCTCGATTTTTATCCGAACACCAGCCACATTGAAAGTTTAGGACTGTACACGCATGACTAAAATGCCTTTTTGCCGTATCCGTGCGCTCAAAAAAATCGGAGAACTATTTGCACTCCTTTTGATTGGAGCCGCCTCGTCTGCCGCAGAACAAATGTACACGCTCGACACAGCCGATTGGACAGTCGTGTTGAGCGGGCACGCGCTCTGTCCGCCTGAAGCGTCATCGTACGGGTTTGCAGTCCTTACCGACGGCAGAATGATTTCCGCTTGTACGCACACAGGCAAAAAACTCTGGGAGCAAAGCGTCAAAGGCAAACCCGAACCGTATTTGACGCTCTTTGCCGAAGATTTTTTACTTGTCGTCAGCGGGAAAAGCGCACTCTCTCTCGTCAATCCGAGCGGACTTGTGCTCTGGACTCGAGATGCAGGCTTTGCGATTACGGAAAAACCGTGTATCGGGCATGACGGGCGGATTTTTGTGCGCGGAAAGCGGAATGCCGCTTGTTACGGCATAAACGGCATACAAAAGTGGACTTTACCCCTCTCCGAACAAGGCGCAATTCCTTTGGCTCTTCTCAACGACGGCTCTCTTCTTGCGTTTTTAGAAGACGTAACTAGCGACGGAAAAGCGCAGGCGCTATGGATTTCGCCCTACGGGGAGATTTTAGCAGCGCTGACCTTTTCTTCTGTCGTCACTGCAGCAAAAAGCGTTCCTGAAGGAGCCGTGCTCGTTTTTGCAGGCGGGGGCCTTGCGCTGTGTGCGGCGGAGAATGGACACAGCATTATAAAATGGAGCATTCCTGCAGACGATGAGCGTTTTTCAGGTGCGGACGCGGAGAAAGGAGTGGAGATTTTTGCATTGGAGGATAAAAGCGCCGCGGCGATTTTTTTTTTAGATGGATTTTCTCGCGTCATTGTCTTTGACACAAGGACTGGAGCAGTTTTATCCGCATTCGACACGGATATTGAGGCTTCAACACTAACGTGCGTAAAAGCGGCAAACGGAGGTGAGGCTCTTTTTGCAGCAGATTCAAAAAATGCTCGTCTTTTTGACCGGAACGGCACGGTTTTATGGAGAGCCGCGCTGCCTTCGCAGTCAAAAAAATCTGGCTGGGACTTTGCCGCGTATGATGATGCAGGATACTTTATTTTGTGCCGGAAGTCGTGGACGCTCACCGGCTATAAAACGTTTCAAAAAGAAGAGCACACTTTTGCGGACGCCGTTTCAGGCGGAAAGACGCAATGCAAGGGCGCCGTCTTGTACACAGCAGGTTTGGGAGAGTCCCTGCTTTTTGACTTGATGGACAGTCTTGGCGAAGAATATACGGGACGCACACGCCGCGCACGGCTTTTAAAAGGCGGCTACGGAAAAGAAGAGGCTGCCGTTGAGCGCGCGCTTTTTAGCGCGTGTGCGGCATATCTGCAAAATGCTGCAGAAACTTCCCGCACGCGAAAGAAGACGGTATTCGATAAAGATGCAGCGGGTTTTGACGCCGTTATTGCACAACTTCCGCTTATGGGGACGTCTTCCTTTCCGCCCCTCATTGCACAACTGCTCAAACGCGACACGGCGAACGTCCACATCAATGCGCTGTTACAGGCCGCTGCCGACTGTGGATACGACCCCGACGGCGCGCTACTTTTTGCAATCGGCGAAAAAATAAAAAATCCTTCTGCGCTTTCAAGCCGCTCGCTTTCTGCCGCTGCCGACTGCATTTACGAAATCTGCCGTTTTATGGGACGGAGCGCACTCTTGGGACGGGGACTTGTCATGCTGCAAACGATGATGACTCCGCCCTACGATGCATCGGTGCGGGCGTACGCTCGGAAAACTGCAGCAAAACTTGCAGAACTCAAACTGTAGACAGATAGCGCTCAGTACGATGAGCAGGATTTGAGAAAGGGACTTAATGCAAGATTGTTTGTTTCATGCGCGATTCCCCGCTTTTACGATTTTTATGGTACAAGAGGACGTATGCGTCTATTCCGCGCCGGTATGTTCATACCGAAAGCCGCCGTGCCCCTTGCAGACTGACTCTCTGCCGTAAACTACAGCAACCGAGAGCCTGTCCCCATTGTTCTCGGAACGGAGACTGGTGTCAAGGTTTTTAGTGCAGTATTTTCTGTCCTGTTGCAGCCCTGCTTCCATAAGAATGCCGCTGGAAAGCGGCGGTTTTCCCGCCTTTCGAACTCTATTCTCGCGCGGACGGCAACTCAGTTACGTCTGTCAAATATCTTTTTTACCGCCCGACGTTCTCCGCCGCCCAACAATTCCACTTTATTTTAAATACACCATTAAAAGCATAATATCGCTGGTACGGATGCCGGAAATGCGTTCGGCTTGTCCGAGCGTGAGCGGGCGCACTTTTTCGAGTTTATACCGCGACTCCGCGGACAACGACGGAATTGCGCTGTAGTCAAAATCGTCGGGAATGCGGACGTTTTCCATACGGCGCATTTTTTCAACGCGGCGGTCTTGTTTTTCTATGTAATACTTGTATTTGCATTCGATTTGAGCGGCATTCCATGCTTCCGCGCTGAACCCGTTGTTTTCCAAGTCGGGATTTTTCAAAAGCTCCGCTGTAATATGTTCTATTTCCGCATATTTTGCTTCAACACGCGAAAGCTGCTCCTGCGTTTTTAATCCTGCCGCCGCCGCGTATTTTGTAAGCCGTCTGTCCGCCGTATCGTGCCGGAGCTTCAAGCGGTATTCCGCACGCGCCGTAAACATTCGGTACGGCTCCTTTGTGCCGAGCGTTACAAGGTCGTCGATTAAAACGCCGATATACGCTTCATCGCGCCCAAGAACAAGCGGCAACCATTCCGGTATCATGCGGAACTTATCAAATCCCGCTTCTTTTTGCGCTTTCTCTTGCGTTCGGTTGAACTCGGCGGCGATTTTTCCGCTTTCTGCGTTCCGTTCTTCCAACGACAAACTCAAATCCATCGAATACGGTCGGACGCTCAAGTCATCCTGTGCTGGAAAAATCTTTCCGCATTGTATTTGATGCGCCCTTGCGTAGTATGCGGCGTTAATGCCTGCGACAAGTCCCTGCCCAGCCGCTTCCTCGTAGCCTGACGTGCCGTTTATCTGTCCCGCGTTGAATAATCCGGCAACACGTTTTGTTTCAAGCGACGGAAAAAGCTGAGTCGGCTCAACGAAATCGTATTCGACGGC
>CAUTOZ010000074.1:0-10855 GCA_963539635.1 uncultured Treponema sp. | reverse complement strand
GAACACAGAACACAGAACACAGAACACAGAACACAGAACACAGAACGATTATTGAGCGAAAGAACGCGTGTCAAGCGCCTGCCGCTCAATCTTTCTCGTTACGCGGAGGAAAGAAAGTGAGGGGCGCTATGAAAAAAGCGGTATGCGCAGTTGTTCCTGCGGCGGCGTTGTTGTTTGCGTCATGCAATTTTTGGAACGAGCCGGTTAAAGACTTTTTTGAGTATTGGACGAGCGAAGCCTACATTTCAGGCTGGGACGCGCGGGCGGCAAAGCAAAACGACAGCTCCGGCGTTACCAGCATTGCTTCCGGAGCGGACGCGGAAGTCCTTTTGAAAGCGGAAAATCCCAAAGGCTTTCATTTTATTATGCCGACTCCGGGCAGCAGCGAAATGATTGACTTTACGGGCTTGAGCGCACAGCCTGTTCCCGGGACGGACTACACGCTTACACAAGTGTCGGCGGACACGCTCAAACTCACGTATAAGAGTTCGTTCCTGCAAGCGCACGAGTGGGGAAACGGCGACTTTGGGGCGGTCATTACCCTGCACGCGGACGACGGCAGAAAGTTTAAAAGACCCTATAGTTTCAATCTAAAAGCGAATACGCCGCCGCCTGAACCATCTGCCGTCCTTGCGCAGACCCGGGGAAGCGCTCATCATTATGTTTTATGCCTGACTGTTCCTGACATGGGCATAATGGTCAACGGCGGCAGACTCCACAAAGACATTGCAAAAATCAACATCAACGGAATTGCATACGATTTGACGCTCAACGACGCTCACAACGATTTTGTAAAACCTGCGGACGGAAGTTTTATTGATTCTGCAGCCGTCGAGCCGCTTGCAGAAACCGGCTCTCTAGTCCCTCCAAGCGGCGCGTGGATTTTATACTATGACACCGGCGTTACAACCGGCTCTCCGTACCGCGCGTATACAGTCACTTTAAAAGACGATAAGGGACTGGTTTCGCCGACGCTTGAAACAGGTACGTCCCTGCATGAGCCTCCTCTTGAAACAGTCAACGTAACGAGGGGCGGGCAAAGCACAGGAAGCGGAACCGATACCGACCCTGTTCTTATAAAAGGCGAGACACCTGCGCCGGAAGCAGAGATTAAAATAGAAAACACGGGGGCGGGTACGGCCGTCCATTGTACGGTAACGGAAGCCGGTATGACGACAAGCGCTCAGTACGACGCAAATCCCGTTACAGTCCCGCTTAATCTTAACGGGGCAAACGAAAAACTCTACAAAGTTGAATATCACTCGACGGGGGACGGATATAAGCCTTCTGCCGTCAAAACGAAATATTACAAAGTCCTCAAACAGCATACGGTTACGTTTCATGCAAACGGCGGCGCGTATGCGGACAGCACAACGGAGCGCACCGAACTCGTGCCTCACGGTATGAGCGCGGCAATGCCCGTCTCTCCCAATGTTCCGATGAAGACAGGTTACACGGTCGGCACCTGGTGCACGGACGCAGCGTGTACAACTCAATGGAACTTTGCAGCGGACAGAGTAACCAGCGACATGACGCTTTTTGCAAAGTGGAATCCTGCTTCGGGGACGGCGTACAAGATTGAGCATTATCAAGAAGAAACTTCCGGAGCGGGGCACTATCCTGCAGCAGCAGCGGACATCGAATCCTTGCACGGCACGACGGGCTCAACTATCACTCCTCTGCAGAAAAACTATTCAGGCTTTGAGTTTGACAAGCAGGAGCCTTTAATCCCCGTAATCGCGGCGGACGGCACGACGGTCGTCAAAGTCTACTATAAACGTAAGACTATTACGCTGACGTTTAATTTAGACGGCGGAAATATAAGCGGCAGTCCGACGGCTCAAACGCGCTCCGGCAGATTCGGTACGACGTTCACGGCTCCGGCGAATCCTGTCAAAACGGGCTATACCTTCAGCAGTTGGCAGCCGGCCGGGGCTGCACCGGCTCTGTCCTCGACATTCCCCGCAGACAATGCGGCATACACAGCGCAGTGGACGGCGATTACCTACAAGGTGCGCTTTAACGGCAACGACAATGACGGCGGGAGCATGAGCGACCAGACGTTTACGTATGATATGGAACAGCAGCTTTCTGTAAATGCGTTTACGAAGACGAATTATACCTTTAAGGGCTGGGCAACAAGTGCTGGCGGCAGCAAAGTATATGATACTCAGCAATCGGTAAAAAATCTTACTTCCGTTCAAGGCGGTACGTTCGACCTTTATGCCGTGTGGGCTCAAAATCCTAAAGTTACGTTTAAGGTGGAAAACGACACCGGCGGCTCGCTTACAGGCGCATGCGGCAGTCAGACTGAAACGGCAAGCGGCAGCACGGAAAAATATCTTTACGTCCCCTCAGGAGGCAGCGTAAACTTTACCGCAATGCCTGATACCGGCTGGGAAGTTGAAAGCTGGACAGGTGTAACGGTAAGTCCGTCTAACAGCACTGCCGCAACGCTTACCAGCGTAACCAGCAATAAAACTGTCACGGTCAAGTTTAAGAAAAAGGTCTACACCGTAATATTTAGTGTGGCAGACGGCGAGGGAAAATTGAAAGGCGTGTACGGCAGCCAGAACCAAACAGCCCAGAACGGCGGCGGCACGGTAACGCTTTCTAACGTTCCGCACGGGGATTCTGTTTCCTTTACTGCTTTTCCCGCTGACGGCTGGGAAGTTGACGGGTGGACGGGTGTAACGGCAAGTCCGTCTAACAGCACTGCCGCAACGCTTACCAATGTAACCAGCGGTAAAACCGTAACGGTCAAGTTTAAGCCGGGCGTATTCAATCTTTCCGGCGGCGCCGATGCCTGGAAAAAATTCAAAGAAGAAGCGAAAAAGCCGAAAGGTTCGCACACCATCGTTATCAACGGGGAAATAACAGCGACCAGCGGAGAGAATGCGGGCGAAATTACGCTCGGCAGAAATCTTATCGTCAAGGGCGGCTCTTCCGCCGTTTTGAATGCAAATAACCAGTCGCGTATTTTCAAAGTGGAAAACGGCAAGGCGCTTACTATTGAAAACATAACGCTTAAAAAGGGCAATGCGGCCGAAGGCGCCGGCGTATACATAGCGGCAGGCGCGGCTTTCACCATGCACGATTCAAGCGCCATCGTCGACTGCTCGGCGAGCAAAGGCAGCGGCGTATACGTAGGCGGCACATTCAGTATGAAAGGCAGCGCTTTAGTTAACCAGAACAACGACGTCTATTTGGAAAACGGCAAAAGCATTACCGTAACCGGCGCATTGAGCCGCAAACCTGCCGCACTTGTAACGCCTGACAGTTATGCCGACGGCAGAGTCCTTGCAACAGGCAGCGACGCTGAAAAAGCGAACTTTACGCTCTCTCCTGACAGCGGCGGCAATAAATGGCGGTATAAAAAAACAGGCAGCGAAATAAAGTTTGTACCGGCAACGCTGAAGGTTACCTTTACGGAAATAAAATGCGTAGCAGAACATGATGCCGGCTCCACTGCTGAATATTATTGGACGATGAAAGTTGACGGGCAGATGATAAGCGAACGCAAAGACCAAAAGAATAAGCGATGGGAGGCAGGAGACGGGGCAACGCTTGGTATCGGTCAAAAAAGTTTTACCGAGACATTCAAATTCTTCCCTGCGAGTAAAACGATACCGGTGAATATCGAAATTTACGAAGATGACAATGAGGCCGGTGGTGATGACCATATCGGTACGACTAAGGCAAATCTGACGTATGATTATGAGAATGATCAATGGACATGGGCATACGACAGTGCTTGGGCGTCAGGTTCGGCGGACGATCTGCACGGAAATAAAAAGAAAAATTCCAGTAAGACGATAGATGACGGCGGTGAAGATGCATTTACGGAACAATACCGACACAACGACGGCGACACCGATGTTACGATTAAAATACGCTGGAAGGAGTAATTTAGACGGGCAATGGATAATTGGTAATTCAACTACGCATTACCCATTACAAATTAAAGCAAAGAGGCTCCACGCTCACACGGGCGGACGGTGCGGCGATGCTGCAAAATCTATGGAGAAGCGGCAAGCGCCGTCATCAAAGACTATCCTGCGGTCAATACCCCGCTTAATCTGTCTGCCGTGCCTGCGCAATTCTTCAATTACTTAAAACTCCGCTTTCCCGCCGATGGACGCATTGACCGATATGCGCGAAACGCCGCCGGTTACGGTAAAATACGAGCCTGAAAGCGAGGCGTTCACGGAAAAATATTTGTGCAGTTTTAAGTCTGCGCGGTGCGTCAATTCGTAGGTTCGGGTCAAGATTTTTTCGCGCCGTTCAATTTTGATATTTATGCTGTCCGTCCGAAAAAGTGCCGAGCCGGTCAGCATTTTTTTGCGGTCGAATGTTTTGGAAATCGTTTTTAAAAGACTGCGTTTCCCTGCGCGCTTCCACAAAAGCGTTTCTTCCGTCGCCCAGTTTTTATCAGAAGAAATGCTGAATTCTGCGCCCGCTTTCAAAAAATCCGCCGAATCAAAATAAAATCCCGCCTGAGCGTAACTTGAAAACGTATAGAGCGCATTTTCCGGCATAGAGGCAGGAATGCGGGCTTTTGCAGTCAGCGAGAGCGTGTATTCATCGGTTTGATACCATGTAAACAATGCACGAGCGCTGTTTGCGCCAAAGATATTTATCGCTGTGTTGACTGTATTTGCTTTGAGTTGGTAGATATCATTTTTGTCGGCGGCTGCGCGGATATCCCTTGACGCAGAAAGTTCTGCGGCAGAGGGAACAAAAAAATCTTTTATGTCGGCAAAAAGTGCGCGTCGCCACGTAAATGCGTAATTCGTCGCATAATATACGCTGTCTGTACCGGAAGTCTTTTCTGTCAACATTTTTGCAGGCAGATTTTTATCGAAAAAATCATAAAACGGTGCGGACAAAAAATAATAATCGCGCTCAGAAAGCGATGTCTTCAAACTTTTCCAGTCTTCTTCATAATTTCCGCCGCGGATTACGCCCTTTACGCCGCCGCCTTCCTTTGCGTACTCAAACGAAAACGCATTTTTTTTCACGGCAAAGGGGAAGGTAAAAGTCATGCGCGCCGTATCCGAATATCGTGCGCTCGGATATGCCTTGTAGCGTCCTTCCACAGAAAAACCGTATGAAGGCGCCATCGAAAAAAACGGCAGCGTGAGCGCAATGCCTGCTTCCGCCTGTGCAAGGCGTTCGGACGCATCTGTTAAGCCTTTGGAAAAACATGCCTCTGACGAATCGGCAAATGCCGTAAAATAGTCCCGCTCCTGTATGCGGTTTGCCGTGTATTTTTGCGCGCTCTTTTTTTGTTCGTTTTTTGCCGCCGCGTTGATTTTTATCTGCGTTCCGCCGGCTGTAAAAAGCGAACCGAAAGATGCGCCTGCATTCTGCCGCAGAGTCCATGCGTTTTCTTGTTCCGTAACGACGCCGCTGATATTCACCGGAACCTTAAAAGCATTCAGATCAATTGAGGCAGAACTCGTCTTAAAAACTGCCGCTGTGCCGCGGTCAAATGAAAACCGTTCTTCAAACGAAAAAAACTTTCCCAGCGGAACGGCGCTTTTTATGCGGTGTCCGCCTGAAACAAAATAATTTTTTTGCGCGGAAGAAAAATCCGCATCCGCGCTCACGGCAATTTTTGCAAGGGTAACGCCCGCTTCCGCCGTCCCGGAGAGCGTTTGTGCGCGGTGCATTTCTTTTTCCGTCGGCAAAATTGCTTGTCCTGTCAGCGTTGATTTAAAAAGCGCGTCTTCGATGAGTGCAAAATCATTTATGGTAAAAATTGCGCCCTTTTTGGAAAGCGCTGCGCTCAATTTGTCTTGCAGCGAAAAATACGGCGCGCTGCCGTCAAAATACAGTTCGTCGATAGAAAACGCCCCCGAATCGCTTATCGCATACGAAGAAGGGGCAATCGCCTTTGCCGCCGTAAAACGGATTTTCATGCGCGAGGGCGCATAATTCGTGTTTATTTCGACCTCCGCGTCTACTTCCTCGCCGTCGATGTTTGCCGTCCCCTTTTGCAGGTTGACTGAAAAAGAGTGCCACGAGGAGTCCTGCATTTTTTTCAAGTCTTTCATTTTGACTAAAACCTTGACCGCTGTCTTTCCGTCGTCATGTAAAGACGGGGCGTCAGAATCAAGTGCGAATGTAAAAGCCTCGTCTTGAGCAGTCGGCGCGCTTCCGAATGAGGCAGAGCCTGCCGCTTCGTACTTAAAAGAAAAATTTACTGTCTTGTAAGAGGAAATATCCGTTTCATCAAAGTGAGACGCCGCCGTTACTGCCAAATCCGTAAATGCGGGCGACGAAGATTTTGTCTTCCACGAAATGCGTTCAACGTAATTGTCCGCGGTATTAAAGTCTGCATGATTGGGAACAAAATTATCGATTTTCGACTCCGCCTGTACAAAAAGGTGCGCACTTGAGGCAGTCTGCATCGAATCGGAAGTCACCTCATAAGGACCTGCGTATATTATGCCTGTCGAAGCAGCGGCAGAAGGATTATGCACGATGAGCCGTATTCCTTTTGCGCCTTGAATTTTTACTCGGTCTTTTTCTTCAAGGTGAATTTTGACTTCCTGCCAGCCGGTTTGGCTTCCGTCGATTATCAAACGCGTTTGACTTTCGTATGAAGGGCTTGAAATCTTCCACGTAGGAATTTTTGCCGCGTATTCATCTTCAATATTTCCGGATTCTTGAACGCCGAGTTGCATATAAACATCGCCTGAAAAACCATGCGTTGTTTTGAGCGCGATAGTAAATCCTCTGGCCGCCGATAAGTCTTTTTCAGTCGGAAGCGTTACTGCCGCCCAGTCTCCCGATGCATTAAAATCCCATGTGAGCGGAAGCGCATAGCCTGAGATGCTTCCGTCCGTTTCCGCAGCGGCTTCTTGAGTTTTATTCTGCGCTCCATTCAATGCCGTCGATGTTGAATAGTTTCGCGCGTTTAATGCAGGAGATGAGCCGCTTGTAATATATTTTGCGTCGTATTTTCCCCAATATGCGGTTTTTGCAGGATTGTTTTCCATAGAAAGCGCACGGTATTTTCCAGCGGCATTCTGCGTTTCTAAAGAAGCGAGCGCCGCGTTCGAGACGTGTAAAAAGTCGTCTTTTGCGTAGCGGAGCCCTGCCGCCAATGCCGCATAGCCATGCAGGTCTTTACCGCTTTGCGCGTATTTTATACGCGTTCCAACCGGCCAACTCACCGACGCGGCAATATCTCCTCGTAAATCTGGTAAAAAATTGTACAAAAAAGCGCCTTCGGCAGAAATTTTTCCGGAATCTGAATCTGAGTTTTCTTCGTCCCACGTAATATAAATTTTGTCAAAGCCGCCTGCCGCTGGAACTGTTACTGTGCCGCTTAATTTGTCGTAACGTGCATTTGCGTCAAGGACGCCGTTTCTGTAGACGCGCACGGAATTTTCGGCGGCTTCGGTGCCGATGTCGTAGCGGTTGACCGGCGTGTACGTGCGCACAAGCAGCGCCGCTTCGCACTCGGCGCGGTAATTTAAATAGACTTCAGGATAGAGTGAAGCAAGCGGATAACGCAGTTCCGGTGCGCTGAAATCTGTTTTTGCGGCGGAGTCGTTGTAGATGTCAGCATAACTGTGCTTTTCGGAAAAAAAATTATTTGCCACAAAGCCGTCCGTTTCGTCCGAACTAAGCGCAGTGTATCCCTGCACGCGGCTTCCCGTATTTTTAAGCGCGACTGTTACATCGGAAGAGGAGAACAGCCCCGTCTTATAGCGGAATGCGCAGACGAACGGAGAAAATCCTTCCGGAGACTGCGCTAAAATCATGTTTTTTCCGTTTATCGTTACATCTAAATCGTATGAAAGTTCCGCTATGTCAAAATGTACAGCCGACTGGTTAAAGTATGTCTGAATTTTTCCTAAGAATGTCGAAGAATTTGCATAAGTTCCAAAGTCGGCAGAGGAAACCGGCAGAGAAAACTCAAAAGCGACGGAAGGCAGTCTGCCGTTTTTTCGCTGCACTCCGGCAGTCTGCGAAAGCAATATCAATCGCCGCGCAGGTTCCGCTCTCCAGCTGTCTGCGTCAAGTTTTTTGTATTTTCGTCCTGCTGCGTCCGTATATGTTCCGCCTCTGTCTTCAATGTACACGGCGATGACCGAAGATGCTCTTTCGGCGGTGTCGAGCGCGTACATGCTGCCGCTTACATAGTCGGAAAGTTCTATGTTTTTTTCTGAAACGGCATTTTTTCCGTAAAAAGTTGCGCTCCGGCTTTCTGTCATGTCGTAGCGGACAGCCGCATCCGCCCGCCATTTGTTTGCAGGGTCTTCAAGGTGCACGTATATGCCCGGCGCTTGATTTTTTCCGCCGCCGAGCCCTGCGTTAAATTCGTCAATCGAATAGATATTCGGAAAAATTATTCCGCGGTTTGCAATACGCACGTGCCGCACGATTTCATCTTCGCTTCCTTTATAGCCTGCGGCAATGGTATTTTTTGCAAATTTATCTGAAAATGTAGTCTCAAAGTACCATTTTTTATTTAGTGTCAGTATAAAAAGCAAGTCAGTTTCCTGTGTAAAAACGGGGGTAACGGGAGAAAAAACGGTTTTTGTGCCGCCGCCGAAACTTGCGTTAAAGCCGCCGCTGAGCGCACCGAGCCAGTAGCCGTTTGCAAGAAAATCAACTTCGCTTTCGCCCATCGTGTAGTTAAAAAGCGTTTCAGGCTTTTCGACAGGCAGGGGCAGAAGCGCAGCCTTGGACGGGTCTTTGAGGGAACCCGCTCCTGATTTTTGAGTTTCCGTTTGTTCGGCAAAAAACGGCGAAGAAAAAAATGCACCTGCAGCAAGCGTAAAAATGACAGCAAGCACGAATGATTTTAGTTTTTTTGCAGAATCGATTAAGCGCGCCTTTTTAATTTTTATTTCAGGGTGCTTGGACTGCAATTTTAGTATCGTATTTTCAAGCGCCTGCTTTTTCTTTTCACCAAAATCAAAAAGCGTCTCTTGAGAAGCCGCCTCATCTTCATTTTCAATGTTTTCTGCCGCAATGCCGAGCAGGCGGACTGCGCGCTTTGCGTCATATTTTTTTTCAAAAAGCGTTTTTGCTCGCATAAACATATCGTCAGCAGACGTAATAAAGGTCTGTGCTGTTTCGCTTACGGAAACGGTCGAAAAATCTTCGTAGCGGATTTTTACGCTAAGCGTCCGGCTTTTTTCTTTTTTTTCAAGCAGACGGAACATAAGCGTTTGGCACAATTCCATAAGCGCAGTTTCCGCCGCATATGAGTCTTCAAGGTCGTAGTCATAGGTTGTTTCCGCGCTGACAGAGTGCGTTTCAGGCGCGGTGCGCTCCGTTTCAATGCCGCGCACTGTATTATAAAGAAAAGAGCCCATCGCATTGCCGAACATTAGGCGCAAAAGTTCAAGCGGTTTTTCATGAACGTCGCGCGCCGTATATAGTCCCGCCGCGTTTAGGCGCGTAAGCGTCTTTTTGCCGATTCCCCAGATTTTTTTTAACGGCATCGACAGCATAAATTCTTCTTCCGCGCCGAACGGAATGCGGTAGAAGCCGTCAGGCTTATTCATTTCCGACGCCATTTTTGCAAGATAGCGCGTGGATGCAAGCCCCGCCGATACAGTAAGCGCTGTTTCCTGCCGTATGCGCGCTTTGATTTTTTGCGCGGTCTCCTCCGGCGTTCCAAAAAGCGCTTGAGTCCCCGTGAGGTCAATACAGGCTTCGTCGATTGAAATGCGGAAGACGTCCGGAGAAAAGTCTTCTAAAATGCGCATGACGGAGCGCGAGACTTCCGCATAGCGTTTTATGCGTGTCCGCGTAAAAATGCCCTGCGGACAGAGCCGGTACGCTTGTGCGACAGGCATTGCTGAGTGCACGCCGAATTTTCGCGCTTCGTACGAGGCGGTCGATACAACGCTCCTCCGGTCTTCTGGAAGCCCGCCGACAATGACCGGCTTGCCTTTCCAGTCAGGATTGTCGAGTTGTTCGATAGAAGCGAAAAACGCGTCCATATCGAGGTGAAGAAAGATTTTTTCTGTCTGTACGCTCATTTTTTGCCGCCTGCAGTCTGTGCGGGGACTTCGACAGCGGCGCTGTAAAAGAGGTATCTCTGTCTGCCTGTTTCACGGACGCCTTCATCAAGGTAGAGCGCTGCCGCTCGTATGACGGATTTTTTTTCGGGGTCTGCGATATACCGGAACGTCATATCTTCAGGCGGGTAGGCGGGAAGCAAAAAACTGTCGGTTCCGGCTTTTTTTTCCGGAATATAGGAATTGTCGGAATACAAAACAGAATTGCCGTCCTCTCCTTCAACGATGAGCGCGCAATGTTCCGGGCTTCCGCGCAGTCGGATGCGGACAGTCCTCGACACTTCGCCGAAATACGTAAAGTCGCTGTAAGAAACGGACAATTTTTCTCCATTCCCTTTGGCAATGATTTTTACATCGCGTTCTGCTTTCTTTTTTTCAATGCGGCGGGAAATGAATGCGTTTGCCGCTGCCAAAAGCACAAGCAGAATGACGGGGGCTGTGAGCGCGGTTAAAACGCTGTTTTTTCCGAATATTTTTTTTGCCGGCTGCGCTTTGTACCTTTTATGGGTGCTCCGTACAAGAATTTTAAGCCACACGAATTCGAGCGGCAAAACGGCAAATGCGGTCAACATGTTGACGGCAGCATTGTCGTGCAAGAGGCGGGATGAGCGCGCAGCGTCAAAGTATTTTGCAGCCTGCACCGCGTACGGAATAAACGGTACGATGAGGGCTATGAACACACCGGATAAAACGAGCGTCTTTCGTGCGCGACGGGAGGCATAGACGATGAGGTATTCGGCTGCAAAGACGTAAAAAAGCGAAATATCTATCGCACTGAATAAAAAAATATTGATGACAGCGCT